>JAEWFE010000035.1 GCA_023389005.1 Bacillota bacterium | reverse complement strand
GTACTTAGGTGCATCCAACTGTTCAATTTTTTGCTTCTGTTTATCAAGTTGTGCTTGCTGTTTATTTAGCTGTCCTTCTTTATCTTGCAAATCTGCTTGAGCTTGCTTTAATTTTGCTTGAGCCTCTGGAGGAATCTGAGAGGCGATGGCTATTTGTGAATTAAGTTGCAGTTTGGCTTGCTGCAATTGTTGCTTACCTGTATCAAGCTTTTTTTGTGCATCATCAATAGGTTTATTTGCTTGTGCTTGAATTTCTGCTAAACGTTGACTTGGACGATTTTTTAAGGCTTTTTTGACCTGGGCTAATCGTTTAGACACACGTTTTTCATAATTGTTTTGATAGACATTTTGCTTTTGTAAATCTGAAAAGGCGAGATAAATGGTGCTATAAACATCAGCTTTAAAGTTTGCAATTGGTACATAGACAAAATAATCTACAGAACCATTGCCTGTCGTACTCGCTCCTCTTTCATTATTCGAAACAAATAGCGGTGAATCCACGAAACCGACTAACTGATACGTTTTTTGACGCAAATCATTTGGCAAATCAAAAGTTAACGTATTTCCTAAATGATAACCTGCCTTTTTTGCCTTAACATCCATCACAATTTCATTATCAGCTTTTGGGAGATGTCCGGATTTTACTTTAAGTTGATTGAGTTGATTTTTGTGATAACTTAATAATTCATAGACTTTATTGGTCTTAGCATCGGCATCATATAATAAATACACTGGATCAATCGTTGCTTTTAACTTTTTTAATGACTGAACATCTTTTTTCGTTAAGCCACCTGTAGAGATAATTTGAATATCACTAGCCTTTAAATCTCTTAATTCCTGGTTAGCCGAATTTTGTAAACTAGGTGCCGCTGCTTTTACACCCACAAACAAAAACACACCTAGAAAAATAATCATCATAATGGAGAAAAAGCGACCCTTTGATTGCTTAATTTCTCTTAAACTAGCTTTAAAATAGGTTCTATATTTCACCATCATCACCTACCAAACAAGTTCATCAATTGATTTTGGATGAGGATTTTCTTCTATTTTTTGCACCTTGGCATCGTTAATATGAATCACACGGTTAGCAATCGGAGCCAAAGCCGAATTATGGGTAATAATCAAGACTGTATTGCCATGCACTTGACTAACTTGCTGTAATAATTTCAAAATCATCTTTCCCGTCTGAAAATCCAATGCGCCAGTTGGTTCATCACAGAGCAGTAACTTAGGATTTTTAGCCAAAGCCCGAGCGATAGAAACCCGTTGCTGCTCGCCTCCTGATAATTGTGCTGGGAAATTATCCAAACGGTTTTCTAAGCCGACAAGTTTTAACACTTCTACCGGATCCATCGCATCTTTGACAAGTTCTGTTGCCAATTCAACGTTTTCCTTTGCAGTTAAATTCGGTACCAAATTATAAAACTGAAAGACAAAACCCACATCTAAGCGTCGGTAGGTCGTTAATTCTTTTTCATTAAACTTCGCAATGTCTACACCATCCACAAAAATTTCCCCTTCATCCGGTGTATCCATGCCTCCTAAAATATTCAGTACGGTAGACTTGCCCGCACCACTCGGACCTAAAATAATCGCTAATTCACCCTTCTTGACAGAAAAAGAAAGTCGATTATTCGCTATAATGGTCGTCTCCCCCATTTGGTAATGTTTGGATTCATTTTTCACTTCGATATATTCCATGAAATTTTCCTCGCCTTACTTTTCGATTATTCGTACACAGTGTTGAATTTTTAACACACTGTTAGTATACTATGGTTAATAAGAAAGCTCAAGAAACAATCTACAACGCTATGCCATGAACTGAACATATTTTTAGTAACTGTTCATCATCAGAAAGGAAGATTTTTATGGCTGGAACAATTGATAATCGTCGGAGTCAATATACCAAACAAATCATTCAACAGACCTTTTTTGACTTGCTTAAAGAAAAAGACTTAAACAAAATAACCGTGAAAGAAATTGCCGAAAAAGCAGATATTAATCGGGGGACTTTTTATCGCTATTATACAGATGTGCTAGACTTATATAACAAAATTCAGTCAAGCTATATCCAAACCGTTAAGCAGGAATTTTCGGAAAGTGATTTAAATCTAGAAAAAAGTCTGACCACGCTCCTCAATTTTGTCAAAAAAGATGAAGGCTTACAAATACTTGTTTTAAAAAGTAGTCAAAGTGATAAATTCACCGAACAAGTTTTGCTTAGCGTCAAAAATCTCTCATTACAAAACTTTGCCTTGAATTTCCCACAAGCAAGTCCTTTTGAATTGGAACTCTCCTTTGCCTTTTTCACTTCAGGAG
This sequence comes from Bacillota bacterium, assembly GCA_023389005.1. Classification (GTDB taxonomy): domain Bacteria; phylum Bacillota; class Bacilli; order Lactobacillales; family Enterococcaceae; genus Enterococcus_E. The sequence goes on along the minus strand of JAEWFE010000035.1, from coordinate 1,119 downwards.
CCATCTCTTTAATCAAATATTGGCTAGAAGAAGACAGCGATTATCCTATTGAAAAAATCGTGCAACTTCTCATCCAATTAACACAAACGGCACATTTTACCAACAATTCATAATGATTCGCTCCAAAGGTGGATGAAATATTTATTAATTTTGTGTATAATAATATAAAATGAAAAATATGTTAGTAGTTAGGAGTTTAAAAATGAAGATTACCAAAAGAAACTTTGTCGTATCCATCCTTTTAAGTTTAGTCACTTGTGGGATTTATTCTCTGTACTGGATGGTGATGCTAAATGATGAAATTCACAACATTTATGAATCCATGTATCCCGAAGACTTAAGTACCACACGCGTCTCTGGTGCTTTATTATTAGTCTTTACTTTTATTACTTGTGGGATCTATAGCTTTTACTGGTACTACAAAATGGGAACTTTATGTAACAAAATCTCTAAAAACAATAGCAATTTTGATTTGATTTTCTTAATTTTAGCGATTTTCCAATTACCTATTGTCAACTTATGTATTATGCAAAATATTGAAAATAACTTTTTTGATGAATATGAATTCTAAAAAAACAATAACAAAAAGCCAAATACAAAAAGAAATCCGATACCTTTTGATCATTTTAGGTGTCGGATTTGGCTATTATCTCTGGTTAAATTTCACCCATTTAGGTATTCCTTGTCCATTTCGTACAATCACAGGTTGGTTATGTCCGGGATGTGGGATTACGCATATGTTGATTGCACTCATTCAGCTAGACTTTCATACCGCCTACTTGGAAAATCCGTTTTTATTACTAACTTTGCCGTTTTTGATAGGTGAAATCTTCTATCAACGCTATTTACAGCTCACCAAACAAACGAATCCTCAGTGGAATCAAGTCTTATTATGGCTATATGTGATTGCCTTAATCATCTTTGGCATCCTACGCAATCTATAAGGGGCTGACCCATTAGTCCCTTTTGAATCCAAAAATCGAAGGCACCCGTGAAAGATGCCTTCGATTTTTTGTTTTTTTGAACGAAATATAGAGGCTTTTCCCCCTATATTTGGTTTTGTATGATTGTTTTTCCCTCATATTTCCTTACTCTAGTTACTAATTTCCTAAAATTGTG
>JAEWFE010000031.1 GCA_023389005.1 Bacillota bacterium | reverse complement strand
AAGCATCAAATTCAATCACTTCTAAGCCTAATTTTTTCTCGGCCACTTCAAAACTTTTATGCGTTCGCGTGCTGTTTTCAAAAAATAGGTTGGCCACAAAATATTTTTCTTTAGGTAATACACACTTGGCACCCGCTTGAAATTCACTCGCACGTTTAATTAATCCTAAAACTTCTGCTTCACTTAAACTTTCAACTGTTAATAAGTGCTTTAAACTGATTTCCTGTGATTGAATGATCATTTGCCTACTCCTTCATCATTTATTTATTGATTAAGATTCTATCTTGCTTGTCAATTTCTTCCATTTCAACAATAATTTCTTCGTCTGATGAAGTTGGAATGTTTTTTCCGACATAATCTGCACGAATTGGCAATTCACGATGTCCTCTATCTACCAGCACAGCTAAACCAATTCGATTTGGTCGACCATAATCCATCACCGCATCCAAGGCAGCGCGAATGGTACGTCCAGTATATAAAACATCATCTACTAAAATGACTTCTTTACCTTCAAGCGATACCGGCATCACTGATTCTTGCTTTTCAGATGAATGCTTTTTTTGATCATCGCGATAGGAAGTGATATCTAATTCCCCAACCGGCACTTCGATTTCTTCAATCTGTTTTAAACGTTGGGCGATGCGTTGGGCGATATAAACCCCCCTTGTTTTAATTCCAACTAATACCAAATCTTCCAATCCTCGATTACGTTCAATCATCTCATAGGTCATTCGCGTAATCGCTCGCTTCATAGTAACTGAATCAATGACTTCTTTTGCTGACATAAATATCCCTCCAAAATGTCTCATCCTTTATTTTTGCCTTCCGTTTACAACAAAAAAACTCCCACCTGCGCGAGGTCGGAGTGAAGTTCACAAAATTATCTATAACAAAGGCGCCAATATTCAAAATGGATAGAATATTAGCTAGATATTTATTTTGATAGCTTCCTTCTTAGCCTCACGGGACTAAACTTAAAGGACTAATATTTCTTATTACAGTCAATATACGCGCAATTATGATTAAAAGCAATCTATTTTCGTGAAAATTTACATATATTTTCAAGTAAAACAGTTTATCTTAAAAAAATATTTCAAAATTACTAATAAAATAAAAAAGCACCCAAATATTGAGTGCCCTTGATTTATATATTTTCTTTTCGTAGTTTTTCTAAAGTAGTCGAAAAAACTTCTGGAAGTGGACAAGTAAATGCTAGCCACTCTCCTGTTGTTGGGTGTTCAAAGCCTAAATCACGCGCATGTAAAAATTGGCCGTGACCTTTTAGTGTTTTTTTCGGACCATAAACCGGATCACCTGCTAATGGATAGCCAATATATTGCATATGAACCCTGATTTGATGCGTTCTTCCAGTTTCTAATTTACATTCAACTAACGTAAACTGATTAAAGCGTTCCAAAACAGTAAAATGCGTCACTGCATCCTTACCATCTTCCACCACTGCTTGTTTTTTACGATCTTGCTTACTTCTTCCAATCGGCGCGTTGATGGTTCCCTTCTCATGCGGAATGACACCATGCACCAGAGCCACATATTTACGCAAAGAAGTCTTGTCTTTTAATTGTTTGGCCAAGCTTTCATGGGCCATATCATTTTTAGCAATCATTAACAATCCCGAGGTGTCTTTATCTATGCGATGAACAATGCCTGGACGAATCACACCATTGATAGAAGATAAATCTTTCAAATGATAAAGTAAAGCATTCACCAATGTATGATTAGGATGTCCGGCAGAAGGATGAACCACCATTCCTTGAGGTTTGTTCACAACAGCCACATCTTTATCTTCATAGACAATCTCTAAAGGAATATCTTCAGGCAATATTTCCAATTCTTGCACTTCAGGTAGTTGAATTTCAAAAGTTTCTGTGCCCTTCACTTTATAATTAGCTTTGACAACTTGTTGCGTAGTGATTGAAAAGACTAAGCCCTCTTTTAGCCAAGACTGAATTTGTGATCTTGAATAATCAGCCAATTGTTCTGTTAATAATTTATCTAAACGTCCTTTTTGATTGTTTATTGTTACAGTTAATTTTTCACTCATTGATGTTTGAAACGCTCCTCAAAAATAATATAAATAAACATAATCACTACGCCAGCAGTTAACTCAATATCCGCTATATTAAATATCGGAAAGTTGATAAAATCAAGTTTAAACATATCTACAACATAACCTAAGCGCATGCGATCAAAATAATTACCAAATGTACCGCCTAAAATCATACTTAAGCTTAACGAAAACAACCAACCATTTGTTTTCCCATATTTAGAAAGTAAGTAACTGACAGCAACAATGGCTAATAATGTGATCACTGTGAAAAACCACATTTGACCTTCTAGCATACTCCATGCAGCACCTGTATTGCGAATATGAAAAAATGATAAAATACCAGGAATGACATTTACCTCGTCACCCAATGGAATTTGTTTGACCACCGTCAATTTGACTAGTTGATCCAAGATGGCAAACAATATCGCCAATAAATAATAAATATACACTAATTTTCACTCTCTTCTAACTTAATTAAATCTCTAGGACGAATCACACCCGTAATTGGTAATTCTTCCTTTCCTTTTGCACTTACAAAAATCACTTCTAATTGTGGATACTGATGAAAAATTTTTAACACATCAGCTACCAAAGTTTGTTCACCCACAAATTGATAATTGGCTTTTTTTCCTTCAATGGTTAGGATATCTTTCGCTTTTAATTGCTCGATAGGCGTAACATTGGCTTCAGTGAGATACTGACTAAACCAATAACCTAACATTCTTAAAGTAATCACACCAACGAATTTTCCTTGATTGTGTAACGGAAATTGCGAATATTTTTTATGGCTTGCAATTTTTAATAGTTCTAACAAAGGCGTCCCTTGTTCAAAAGATACAACCTTTTTACAAAAGACATCGCCCACTTTTTGGGGATGATAGAGCTGTTTTTCAATAGTCAAAATCCGATCGACAATCCACTGATTCGGCTGGGCAATAATAAAATCCGGGGCGATGCTTTCATGTACAATCGCATTTCTTAGCTGCGCAATCTGAATTAGATCATCCTCATATTTAGCAATCGTGGTATCACCATTTGCACGAGCCTTACGAACCAAATTGATAAAACCGATTGACTTATCAAGTTTAAAACTATTTTGTAAATATTTTTCTATCCGATTAAAACTTGACAAAAAGATTTCAGCCGCTTCCATGTTACACACCTCATTTTCTAAGCAATTAATATCATAGCAAAAAACAACGTAAAAATAAATAGTCTACATTCAGTAGGTAGTTTCCTATCATATAATCCGCTTTGGCTACGAAAGGTTAATTCTTATGGGCTTTCTTCCCAATTTGGAAACCTCATCTGACTGGAGCAAATCCACCCACTTCATGCTAAAAAAGAGCAACTTAGTTAAGTACTAAATCACTCTTCATCGTTCTTAAAATAAACCAAGCGCATTTCCTTTTTCGTCAACATCCATATTTAAAGCTGCTGGTTTCTTAGGCAGTCCCGGCATCGTCATCACATCGCCTGTTAAAGCCACAATAAAACCAGCGCCTAATTTAGGTACAAATTCGCGAATATGAATTTCAAAGTCTTGTGGTGCACCCAATTTAGTTGGATCATCTGAAAATGAATATTGGGTTTTGGCCATACAAACCGGCAATTTATCCCATCCTTCTTTTTTGAATGTAGCTAATTGATTGAAGGCTTTTTTCGAGAACGTTACTTGTTTTCCATGATAAATCTTTTGAACAATCCCTAAACATTTTTCTTCAATTGATTGCTCATCTTGATAAAGTCTTTGATAGTTCGATGGCTGCATATCGATTGTATCAACAAGGACTTGCGCTAATGCACGTCCACCTTTACCACCATCGGCCCAAACACTAGCTCTTGCAATGTTAACATCCATTTCTTGACAAAGTTTTTCTAAAGTTTCAAATTCTTTTTGGGTATCCGTCACAAATTCATTGATGGCAACGACAACTGGAATTTGATATTGTTGCATGTTTTGAATATGTTGTTTTAAATTAGCAAACCCCTTGATTACCGCGTCAACATTTTCTTCAGTTAAAGCAGTTTTATCAAGACCGCCGTGCATCTTTAATGCTCGAATTGTTGCGACAACTACAATAGCATCTGGTGCTTTGGATAAGTGGGGAACTTTGATATCTAAGAATTTTTCTGCTCCTAAATCAGCACCAAA
>JAEWFE010000249.1 GCA_023389005.1 Bacillota bacterium | reverse complement strand
CTAATTGCGCATGAACGATACGTGATAGAGTAGAACCGTGTGAAGTGCGTGCTAAGTAGTAGTCTAAGTTACGTTTCACATAATCTTCAGGCACTTGATAGTTCAAATCTTTCAAAATGTTATCAACCGTTTCTTTAGAGAAGTTATAGTAAATCATCAAACTATCCGCTTGTTTTGCAACTTTATAACTGTCAGCGGATTTGCCTTCAGCGTTTAAGATGCGATCCATACGGTAAATGTTGCCGTATTTTTCACGGTAATGATCCCAATCGACTTCTTCTAGTTTGAAGTAATCTTGGTATTGAGCGATGATACCGTCTTGGTCGATTTCAAGAGCTAGTTGATGACGGATTTCTCCCATATGTGCAATTAATTCATCGTTTACCCCTGTTTTTGCTTGAACATTTGCAAAAATTTCAGCTGGTAATTGTTTTTGAAGGCTAGCGATTTGTTCGAATAACCAAACAACCATCATATTAGTGTAAGCATTGTTCTTCAAGCCGCCTTTTTCAGCATTTGGGTAAGATTCGTGGAATTCATCTGGTCCCATCACACCTTCAATGGAGTAGCGATTTAAGCTTTCATCCCAAACAGAGATACTTTCCCAGAAGTGGGCGATTTCTAACATTAATTCTAGACCATATTTTTCCATAAAGTCTAAGTCTTGCGTATTGTTGAAATATTGCCATACGTTATAAGCGATGGCCAACGATACGTGACGTTGACGACGGCTGTGGTCTTCTTTCCATTCGCCGCTGATTGGGTTTAAGTGTAAGAATTGTGACTGTTCATCGCCATAAAGACCTGCTTGCCAAGGGAACATCGCACCTTGATAGCCTTCTTTTTGGGCATCTTTTTTCGCAGCAGCCAAACGACGATAACGATACATTAATAGTTCGCGCGCTGTTTCAGGGAAGTGGACGATATAGAATGGTAAAATGAATAATTCATCCCAAAAAATATGACCACGATAAGCTTCCCCATGTAAACCGCGGGCAGTCACAGAAGCATCTAACCCTTTATTTCCATTTGGACTAGCTGAAGCCAAGATATGGAAAGTATGAAGATTAAGCATGCGTTGAGACATATAGTCACCATGGATGGTAATTGCGGCTTTGTCCCATAGTTTTTGCCAAGTTTGAGCAGATTTTTCGTAAGCTTCTTCAAAAGTATCAAAGCTTAATACGTCTAAATCAATAGTTGTGATTGCTTCTTCTGGACGATCTTGATAGACAGCCACGGCTTTAGTGAAGGTATAAGTTTGTCCTTCGTTAGCTGCAATGACTAGTTTTTGGAAGACTTTTTGTTCCGTTGTTTTATTGACTAAATTTGTTAAATCTTCTTCACTGGTTAATTGTGTTGCTTGTGTGATGGTGATTTGTGATTGTTTGGTTTTAGCCACTAAGACCGCGTTGTTTTCTTTTGCTTGAGTGTTTACGATATCTAAGTGTTCGCGATTTAAGCTACGGTATCTTGCTACGTTATAGTTATAGACGCTACCATCGATTTCGCTAACAAAAGTGACTTCACCGCTAAAGTTTAATGGCGTAAAGCTAAAACGCACATAGTATTCATGGACATTTTCCATGCTCGCAATTTTTTCAGTCGTGCATGCGATTTGTTTGTCACCGACAGATAAAATGGCTTTTGCTGTAAATAATCCCGTTTTTAAGTTTAATTGACGTTTGAAATAAGTAACATTTTCTTTGGTGATTGTTACCTTTTGTCCGTCAACGATTAAGTACATTTTTTGTGCATTTGGCGCATTTACGAAATCTTCATTGACCACATCATGACCGCTAACTTTTGAAGTAGCTGCATCATATAGGCTCGCTAAATAAGTAGCTGGGTAAGTGTCATCAGAAATTTCCATCTCAGGGGTTGTACCACGTAAGCCCATAAATCCATTACCCACTGTTAATAAGGATTCGATGGAGTATTCATCTTTACCTGGTGTGAATCCATAGTAGGCAAGTTGGAAGAGATTGTCTTTTGCTTTTGCTTCAAAGTTTTCTGCATCGCTAAAGACAAAAGGTACATTATAAGTTTCACTAATCCATTGAGCGATAGGCATGATTCCAAAGTTAGTAGGGACTAAGTATTCGTCACAACCAGTCACATAACCACCTTCAAAGTCAGCAGCTTCTAAAATTATTTTTAACGCATCTAGATTTTCTGCCAAGTTATCAATGGTGTGGACTTGGTTGTCTGGTAGAGTAATTGTTGCTTTGTGGCCATCCATTAAGATTGCTACGAGTTTCATAAAGGGTCCTCCTGCTTATTGTGCTTTTTGTAGATTAAACTACTTTTCTTCCTGTATATACAAGGTGATTATAAATGATTTTGCTTGGATAGACAAGTAAAAATCTTCAAAGTTTGTCAATTTTAGAAACCGTTACCTTTACTTATATTACAAATGATGAAAGTATGCTCGCTAAATAAAATACGTATAAATTTAATGTAAAGTAGGCTATACAAGTTAAACGTAAAAGACAAAATAAAAAAGCATCCGAAAATATCGGTATGCTTGAAGTGTCAATCGAGTCTAAATGAAGGTTGTTATATAGATTCAGGGTAACTATTCCTTGGCTACTTGTTGCCAGGAGTTTTTTTTGAAACGTAATATCAGGTACAAAAGGATTAGCGATTTTAGAAGAAATGAGGATACTGCCATTTTTCGTTTTGTAACTGAGATATTCAACACCAGCATATTTTTTAGGAATGGATAAGGCGATTTAGTTAGCTACTTTACGAGAAACGACTGGAATCATATTATCTATTCCTCTTACACGATTATATTTGTATAATCCGATTACACTATACTCCTAAAAAAACTGCAAATATCCTAGTGACATTTGCAGTTTCTATCTTATAAGCCAATATATGGGGCAGGGTTCACGAATCCACGCCAGTTTGGAGTTGTTGCAATACCAAAGTGGAGATGCACACCAGTAGAATTACCAGTTGTTCCCATGAGACCAATTGTTTGGCCTGCGCTGACAGAACCACCACCGACGACGATACTGCTTAAGTGTAGATAATAAGAGTAGTAACCATCGCCATGATTGATGATGATATAGTTCCCTGCAGATGGGTCGTACCCACTGCTTGCGATACTCCCGCTTCTAGAGGCAAAGACTGGGGTGCCATAGCTTCCAGTCAAGTCAATCCCGTCGTGATGGGTACCAGAAAAACCAGTAGGATCTTGTCGAGGACCAAAGCCACTAGAAACATTTAAAGAAGCAAGTGGGGCGTTCCAACCACTACTTACAGCAGGCATACTTTGAGGTATGCTAACAGTAGTATTAGTCGTTGAGTTGCTTTGGAAGGCAGATTCCTGTTGGGCACGAGAGGCTGCTTCTTGTTGGGCTTTTAATTTTGCGGCTGCTTCTTGTTTAGCTTTTTCGGCCGCTTCCTTTTGTTTCATAAATTCATCTTTTTTCGCTTGTTCACTTGCTAAAGAAGCATCTAATTCATTTTGCTTCACATTTAAATCAAGTTTGGCGTTGACTAATTGTTCATTGGTCTTTTGTAAATCAGCAATACTATCATTAATTGTTTGCAAATTTTGTTCTGCTTGTTCTTTAGTCTTTTGCAACTCTCTTTGATCCGCTTCTTGTTGGGC
>JAEWFE010000206.1 GCA_023389005.1 Bacillota bacterium | reverse complement strand
GTATAAAGTAAGAAGTTCGGATCAATTGACTTTGGTGTCATTCCAAAAATACTTAGAATCTGTGGTTGTGTCAATAAGCCACGTAACCCCATGAATAACCCGGTAGCAACTAAGACTGGAATAATAGGAACGAATACGTCACCAAAAGTACGAATCATGCGTTGGAAAACATTACCAGATTTGGCTGCTTCAGCTTTCATTTCACTCTTTGATGATTCATTCACGCCTAATGCAACAACTTCATCATAAATTTTGTTTACTGTACCTGTACCAAAAATAATTTGATATTGTCCTGAGTTAAAGAAAGCACCTTTCACTTTCTCAATGTTTTCGACTGTCTTACCATCGATTTTATCTTGGTCATTAACCATTAAACGTAGACGAGTCGCGCAGTGAGCAACACTTCTGATATTTTCCTTTCCACCGACAGCATTAATAACCGCTTGTGCAATTTCACGATTTTCCATTTTTTTCTTCCTCTCTTTGCGGTACCGTTCCCACATTAATCAAAAAAATAAGATAAGAGCAAAACTTTTATTCTTATGGAACCGGTCCCTTGATTACGTTTTCAGTATACACATGATTGAAATCGTTGTCAATCATTTTTTTGATTTTTTTTAGAAAAATACAAAAAAGAAGAAAGCGAGATGATTTACTTTCTTCTTTTTTTGACTATTCATGGTAATATCCAACGCTACCACGATGAATCATTTCTGTAGCGATGGTTGTTGTTTCGGGAATGGGTTGTTTTTTCAGCATGATATCTACGTATTTTGAAGCTAATATTCCTAGTTTCTCATGATGTAAGTCCACCGTTGTCAAAGTTGGATAAACATACTCCCCTGTATCATGACCACCAAAGCCAGCAAAAGAAATTTGTTTCCCAATAGCTATATCTAATTGGTTCGCTGCTTTAATTAGACCGATGGCAATATTATCTGTAGCACAAATATATAAGGTTTCATCATTTTTTGGCAATATTTCTAGTCCTAGCTTGTAGGCATCATTCACCATAAAGGTCGTTTCATACTCTTTTACGGTGGATATCCCGCTTTCTTTTAGGCCATCTATAACCCCTTGTTTACGACGAACCCCTACTTCAATATCGTGAGGACCAACACCGACATAAGCAATTTTTTTATGTCCGTATTTATTTAAACCTAGTGCCATTTGTCGACCTGCAAAGTAATTATCTTGTGTTAAAGTAATTAAACGACGATCTTTTTGTCCTAGCACAAGTACTGGTGTTTTGATTTTATTGATTGCTTTCACGTGTTCATCTGTGATAGCCACGGCCATTAATACGATTGCAGCGATTTTGTTTTGTTGTAAATTATATAAACTTTCAATTTCACGTTCGATGCTTAGTTCTGAATTAACCATCATGATTTGTCGTCCACATTCTCGTTCGCTCTTTTCTAATCCAGAAAGCATGCGCACAACAGAAGGTGAATCTAAACGAGGAATAATGACCCCAGTGAAATTACTTCTTTGTGCCTTTAAATTCCGTGCAAATTCGTTAGGTGTATAATTATATTTTTGTATCACTTTTTCAATTTTTTCTGCAGTTTCTTTACTCACATATCCTTCATTTAGATATCTCGAAACCGTACTTTTTGATACTTTTGCTTCTTGTGCGATTTGATTAATTGTTACCATAAGACCCCTCACCCATTTTCATTACATGAATGTATTATAACAAATATTGTCTTCAGATTAAATCATTATTCATCAGTTATGCTATAATTTGAGTGAACGGAGGTAAGTATCATGAGAAAAATTTTAAAAGGATATACATTCATCGCATTCATTATCGTAGCTTTTAATGTGTATGAATGTATTTTTCAAAAAGTGGGTATGAAATCAGGTATCATTTTTATTATTGAGGGCTTATTAGGGATTATTCTGATTTATGCCCCTTTCCTATTAAAAAAATGGTTTAAAATCTCTTTTCCGAATGAATTGATTTTTATGTATTGGTTCTTCATCTTGATCTCGGTCTTTTTAGGAACTTGCTTACATTTAATCTCTTACTTTAAATATTATGATAAATTATTGCATTTCAGTAGCCCAATTGTATTAACCTTTCTTGGATATGGCATTCTTACCTATTTCCTAGAAAAGTCAAGAAACCAATACCCTTCTATTTGGTTTTTTATGATATTTGGTTTTGCGTTTGCACAGATGTGTGGGGTTTTATGGGAATTTTGGGAATTTCTATGTGATCAATTTTTAGGACTGAATTTACAACGTTACCTACTTCATGGGCAACCTTTAATTGGACGTAAAGCATTACTTGATACCATGGGCGATTTATTTGTTAATACTTGTGGTAGTTTGATTGCTAGTGTATATGCCTATTTACGAGCAAAAAAAACAAGCATTCAGTATTTCAAAAACTTTAAAATTCATATTCACTAATTTAGTTATCTTATGTTGCTATGTATGCTTCTCCTTTTCTTGTCTAACCTTGTGTTTCCAATGATATAAAATTAGGAAATATCAAAGGTTTGCTAAAATTTTTCACATCATTAAACATTTTGATTATGTTGTGTTATACTAATTAAACTGAAATATAAAGGAGATTTTCGTTATGGAACATTTAAAGTATCGTAGCGTTTTTGATATTATTGGACCGGTCATGGTTGGACCAAGTAGCTCTCATACGGCAGGGGCTGCACGCATTGGAAAAATTGTAAGAACTATTTTTGGCGAACAACCAGAGAGTGTCGATATTTTTCTATTTGAATCCTTTGCCAAAACCTATCGTGGCCATGGAACTGATATTGCCCTTGTTGGTGGATTATTAGGGATGGAGCCTGATGATGAAAGATTAAGTGATTCATTGAAAATTGCTCATGAAAATGGCATGGAAGTACTATTCGTGCCTAAAAAAGAAAAAGCTGAGCATCCAAATTTGGTTAAAATGTTGCTAAAAAAAGGAAAACGTCAAATGACTGTAACTGGTATTTCCATCGGTGGCGGAAATATCCAAATTTCTGAGTTGGATGGCTTTAAGATTTCATTAACAATGGGAACGCCTACGATTATTACCGTCCATCAAGATGTGCCAGGTATTATCGCTCAAGTAACAAAACTATTATCTGATATGAATGTAAATATTGGTACGATGACTGTTACGCGTGAGTCTAAAGGTGAAAAAGCAATTATGATTATTGAAATTGATGAGCGCCATCCAGATATTTGTCAAAAACTACGTCAATTGTCACACATTGATTCTGTGACCTATTTTGATTAGGAGGATTTGCATGTTTTATTCAATTGAAGATATTATTCAACAAAGTAAGAATTATAAAAGTGTGGCTGAATTAATGATTGCCACAGAGATTGAATTAACCGGACGCTCTAGAGAACAGATTATTGCTTTAATGAAGAAAAATTTGGAAGTGATGAAGCATTCTGTTCAGCAAGGAATTGATGGCGTTACCTCTGTTACCGGGTTAACAGGAAAAGACGCGACCAAGCTAAATGATTATATTTTAAAAGGTGATATTTACTCAGGTTCGACAATTTTAGGTGCCGTGCGTAATGCGATTGCGGTAAATGAAGTTAATGCGAAGATGGGCTTAATTTGTGCCACTCCTACTGCTGGTAGTGCTGGGATTGTTCCTGGCGTATTGATGGCTGTTAGTGAAAGCTTGCAATTAACCGAAGAGCAACAATTAGATTTCTTATTTACGGCTGGTGCTTTTGGATTAGTGATTGCAAATAACGCTTCGATTGCTGGTGCTGAAGGTGGCTGTCAGGCTGAAGTTGGCTCTGCAAGTGCGATGGCTTCCGCAGCTTTAGTTTGTTTAAAAGGTGGCTCAACGCAACAAGCAGCTCATGCCTTAGCGATTACCTTAAAAAATATGTTAGGCTTAATTTGTGATCCAGTTGCTGGTTTAGTCGAAGTCCCTTGTGTGAAAAGAAATGCATTAGGTGCGAGTCAAGCGATGATTTCAGCAGATATGGCCCTAGCAGGAATACAAAGTGTGATTCCACCAGATGAAGTTGTAGCCACGATGTATCGCGTGGGTCGTCAAATGCCATCGATTTTTAAAGAAACTGCAGAAGGCGGCCTAGCAACAAGTCCGACTGGGTTAAAACTGCAAAAAGAAATTCTAGAAAGACAAACAAAATAAAAAAAGGGCTGACCCATTAGTCTCTAATAAAAAATGAGTATATAAATAATCCGAACGTTCATCGTTGATTTTATGAGTAATCAAGTTGAATATTCGGATTTTCTTTGTCTTTTATTAATTATTTATTTCATCATAAGGATTTCTTTTTTTAATTATCTTGCTAAAATACTTTTGGGTCAGCCTCTCTTTTTATGTGGTAATTTTGGTCCCCAAACAATTAATATTATTATTAATATTCACATTTTTTACGTAGTGTAGTAAGGCATATTTTGCACTATTTAATTTTGAAATCACGCCTGAACCTTTTGCACAACCTGCACAGTGATTGTTTTTATATCAATTTCTTCTTGATAGGCACTTACCTTCTGACGCGTATCAGTTGTCAAAATTGCTTCTTGAAAGTTTTCAGTAGCGCAGTCTTGATTATTTGCACACAATTCCAAGCCAACTGCGACTTGAAACATTGGTAAAAGCTTGCCAATAATTCCTGATGAGCATCGATTTGTTTGGTAAAAATTGTTTGTTTTTCATGGATATTTGATTATTTAGCTAAAATTATGCATAAAAATAGACTAGCCAAAAACTTGACTAGTCTAAAATCGTATTATTATTCTTCTGTTAACGATTCGGTTTCAAAGGATAATTGATTATTTTGCAAAGTTACCGTCACTTTACTCTTAGGCATCACTTTACCAGCAATAATTTCTTTGGCAAGTGGTGTTTCAATTTCTTTGGTAATATATCGTTTTAATGGACGTGCACCAAATGAAGGTTCATAAGCATTTTGTGCAATATACGTTTTGGATTCATTGGAAATGCTTAATTCGATTTCTTGGTGGTTTAGTCGTGTAGATAATTGTTGCACCATCTTATCAACGATTCCCTTCACATCTTCTAAGCTTAGTGGTGTGAATAAGATCGTGTCATCAATACGGTTTAAGAATTCAGGTTTGAAGTGCATTCTTAAAGCTTGCATGACTTGATCAGAAACTTCTGGTGGGATAGTCCCTTCTTCAGTCACTCCTTCAAGTAACAATTGTGAACCGATATTTGAAGTCATAATCAATACGGTATTCTTGAAATCAACTAATCGTCCTTTAGAATCTGTCAAACGACCATCATCTAATACTTGTAATAAAATATTGAAGACATCAGGATGGGCTTTTTCAATTTCATCCAATAAAATAATGGTATATGGATTACGACGCACCGCTTCTGTTAATTGTCCACCTTCTTCATAACCTACATATCCTGGAGGAGCTCCAACTAAACGAGACACTGAATGTTTTTCCATATATTCACTCATATCAATTCGTACCATATGTTCTTCAGAGTCAAATAAGTTCTCTGCTAGAGCTTTGGCAAGTTCTGTCTTACCAACCCCAGTAGGACCTAAGAAGAGGAATGAACCTAATGGGCGATTTGGATCTTGTAAACCAGCACGAGAACGTAATACCGCATCACTTACAGCATCTACGGCTTCGTTTTGACCAATCACACGTTGATGCAAGGTTTGATTTAATTTCAATAATTTTTCGCGTTCGCCTTCAACTAATTTTGTCACCGGAATACCTGTTAAACGACCGACAACAACCGCAATTTCATTTTCAGTCACGGATTCTTGAACCATTTTTAATTGATCAGAATCATTTTTACGTTCTAATTCTTTTAATTCTTTTTCTAATTGTGGAATGGTACCATGACGTAACATGGCTGCTCGTTCAAGTTCATAATTGTTTTCGGCATCTTCTAATTCATGGCGAACACGTTCAAGTTCTGCACGTTTATTAGAGATGGCATTTACTTCTTCTTTTTCAGTTTCCCATTGCAATTTCATTGAAATTACTTCTTCACGTAAATCAGCTAATTCTTCTTGCAAGTTTTCTAAACGTTTTTTAGAAGCATCATCGGTTTCTTTCTTCAAAGCAGCTTCTTCAATTTCTAATTGCATTAATCGACGCATCACTTGGTCTAGTTCCGTTGGCATAGAATTCATTTCAACTTTAATATTGGCACAAGCTTCATCGACTAAATCAATCGCTTTATCCGGCAAGAAGCGGTCAGTAATATAGCGGTCTGATAAAGTTGCAGCGGCTACTAATGCATTATCGTGAATATTTACACCGTGATGTACCTCAAATCGTTCTTTCAAGCCACGTAAAATCGAAATCGTATCTTCAACAGTTGGTTCTTTGACTAAAACTTTTTGGAAACGTCTTTCTAAAGCTTTATCTTTTTCCATATATTGACGGTATTCATCCAAGGTCGTGGCACCAATCGTATGCAATTCACCACGAGCAAGCATTGGTTTTAATAGGTTACCGGCATCCATACTACCTTCTGTCTTACCTGCACCGACAATATTATGGATTTCATCGATAAATAGAATAATTCGTCCGTCAGATTTTTTCACTTCATCTAATACGGCTTTCAATCTTTCTTCAAATTCACCACGATATTTAGCCCCAGCAATTAATAACCCCATATCTAGTGAGTAGACAGTTTTATCCTTTAAGTTTTCAGGAACATCTTTTTTAACAATACGTTGGGCTAAACCTTCAACAATCGCCGTTTTACCAACACCGGGTTCACCAATTAATACTGGATTATTTTTGGTTTTACGAGATAAGATACGGATGACGTCACGAATTTCTTCATCACGCCCGATGACAGGATCCATATTTCCTTCTTTGACTTTTTGTACTAAGTCAATGCCGTATTTTTCTAATGCTTTATAAGTTTCTTCTTGATTTTGTGATGTCACGCGATCACCCCCACGGATATTTTCAATCGCATCCTTAACATCTTTTTCAGATAGTTGATGTTGAATCAAATACTGAGTTAATGGATGATGCTTTAATTTCATTAATGCAAGAATGACCACCTCAGTTGAAAGATATTCATCTTGGAATGCTTCTCTAATCTTATCTGCTTCAATAAACAATTGATAGAGATTTTGGCTAAAACTTTGGCCATAAGAAACATTACTCCCTTCAACTGTAGAGATTTTATCTAATTCTTGGTCAACTTTTGCTTCAAATTCATCTACATTGATACCTAAATCTTTATAAAAATTTGCACCAAAATGATCAGTGTGCAAGAAAATTTTCCATAAATGTGCAATATCGATTTCTTGATGATGTCTAGTCATTGCAATTTGTTGGGCTTGAGCAATGGCTTGTTGCATCGTCGTTGTCATCTTTTCAATATTCATAACTCCATTCCTCCTATCGTTGAATGAAATAATTGATTTCTCTTGATGTACTTATTTATTCCTTTTTCTTAAGTACACATACAGTATAATTCAAAAGTCAATGAAGTTCAAACCAAAAGTTAGCACTATTGATGTTTGAGTGCTATTTTTAAACTTTCTTAATATTTTTTGTTCAAAATACTATCGTGATTGATTGTTTGATAAAAATATTTTCGGATATCATCAATATTTTCATATTCTGCCATTAACCACATCAGTTTTGTTACGACTGCTTCAAACGTCATATCATACGCTTCTAGTAATTGAAAATCTTGTTTCACTTTCTTACCAACTTCATAAACTGTCATATCACTACCCTCATTGGCTACTTGTGAACTAACAATCACTAAACGATCCTTTTGATATTGATTCATCAGCTGATAAAAGGTCTCAACTAAGTTCTCTGGTATACCGCCAACACCAAAACTTTCAAGGATAATGCACCGATAATTTTCAAATGCAAATGCTAGTACTTTTGCATCTAGTCCTGGGGTAAGCTTCAAAGTAATTAAGTCTTCTTGCAATTGATGATAAAATCTAGTTGGTTGAACAAGTGGTTGACTTGGAATATAGCGGATAATTTGT
>JAEWFE010000198.1 GCA_023389005.1 Bacillota bacterium | reverse complement strand
GACATGAAGAAATTCGTGTGTTTACCTACCACTGCAAAAATCGGATGAAAGGAGATTTTTGCAAGTGGTAGGGCGAATTTCACAATGTCTAGCTGCCGAACACCGTCTAATAAGGTTGTGAGAAGGGTTGATCAGCTACAAGCAAAAGGGTATCAATCAACTTGGTCAAATACGAGAAAATTCATGTGTTACCTTCTGCTAAGAAAATCGGATGAAAGGAGATTTTCTTAAGTAGGAGGGTGAATTTTCCGAGTATTTAGTTGATTGATACCGAGAAGGATAAGTTTGTCCGGAATGACAGGAAAATCTGCTAGTTTTAAAGATTTTCCTAGGCAGGCCGGCTTAGATGCGATGTAGCTACCCTTCGAACACCGTGGATAAGGTTGTGAGGCAGCTCGTTCAATGAAATAAAGGTACAAATTACTTAAAATGTGATATAATGAGAGTTATCAAGAAAATTGTGAGGATTATTTATGAAATCAGCTTCGAAAGTGGCTTTTTTATTTGCTTGTGTGCTGACCTTTTTACATATTATGCTATTTATTAATCGTGATTATATTCAAGCCTACTTTATGATGCGCCACGGTATAGCAATCTTTTTACAATTGCGCCTATTATTCAAAATTCTTTGTTTAGTAGGGGTAATCATTCTAGGGGTGCCACAGGTCCGCAAAAAGCCCAATCTTTGGTTCCCATATACGGGATTATTCTTAATAAATCTCATTTTATCTTAAAGAGGTGTTGATCGAATATGGAATTTTCATCAAAAGCTGAAGAAAAAAAATATTACGAACAAATCGCAACGGAAGAAGAATTCTTAAAATGGTACCATGAACAAGAACATCCTACCTACGAAGCCCCTTCTTTAACCGTAGATATGGTATTGCTTTGTTATAATCGCCAAGAAGAACAACTGAAATTGCTATTGATTCAGCGTAAAAGTCACCCATTCCGTCATTCTTGGGCTTTACCTGGAGGAATCGTCTCAAAAGGTGAGTCCACTGATGATAGTGTCATTCGCGAAACATTAGAAGAAACTGGTGTACATATTAACCAAAATCAAATTGAACAGCTCTACACATTTTCTACACCAAATCGTGACCCTCGTGGTTGGGTGGTAACTGTTAGCTATTTAGCCTTTATCGGTGAAGAGCCAGTAGATGCCGGCGATGATGCAAGCCAAGTACGCTGGTTTAATTTAAATCGCAAACAAAATACAATTGTCCTTGAAAACCAAGAAACGCAAATCATTCTCGATTTAGAAACCGGTGAATCCCTTGGAAAAGATACCTTAGCCTTTGACCACAGCCAAATTATTCTTAAGGCTTTCCATCATGTATTAGAAACAATGATGCATGATCCACGCGTACTATTAGTATTGGGACCTGGCTTTACGATTACCGATGCCAGAAAAGTATTTGCTAAATTTTTAGGCATTGATTTTAAAAATATTGACCACTCTAACCTCAAAAAAGCATTGAATGATCATTTAGAAGCTATCGGTGAACG
Organism: Bacillota bacterium; assembly: GCA_023389005.1. GTDB lineage: Bacteria > Bacillota > Bacilli > Lactobacillales > Enterococcaceae > Enterococcus_E. The sequence continues at coordinate 1,058 of JAEWFE010000198.1, read as the reverse complement.
TGCAAGCGGTGTTGGACGACCATCAAAAATCTACCAACTTAAAGACCGATAAAAAAATCAGCCCGAAATAGGCTGATTTTTTTGTGGTTTTTCATAATTAGTGGGCACATTTCCTAGAAGCAAATCAATTATTACCTAGGCGAACCCTGGCACCCCTACCAGTTATTTTTATTTAAATATTTTGACAATTTATGATTTGAATCTCTTTACCGTACCATTGTGCTTTATACTTCAATAAACGAACTAATTGATGCCATTCATTACTTGTGAATAAAGCATCTTCAGCACAAGACCTATCTTCTGGTTCGACAATTTCGATTACATCATATTCCTTAATATAAAAGATAGATAAATGATTCAAATAATCTTTTATCTGATTATTAAGGTGTGTCAATAATTTGTCATACTGTTTTTTTTGCTTCTGGTAATTCTTACAATCGGCTAATATCCGATTTTGCTTACGTGCACCCCGAGCCTTTACCTTTAATCTTCGTTGTAAAAACGCCAAACGTCCTTGCGTATGCTGAATGGATTCAATCACTTCAGCACGATATTTCGCTTGTTGGACTAATTGATGTGTATCAAAAGAAAGTCTAATTTTTTTACCTGTTTTCTCAAACTTATCAATGGTTTCCACGCACAAAATTGAAGCATAAAACTCATCGTTATTTTTAGCTGAAATGGTCACTGATTTAATTTTGCCAGTAATTTTTCGATGTTCGCATATTTGAATTTTTTCTTTTAACTTTGGCAATTTCAGATAACCATCCTCTATACGTACTGTCCCATTTTGATTATTGGTCGTGTAAGATTGCCAGACAGAACTCTTATTTTTCAACTTAGGATAGCCACTACGCTGTTGATAGTAATTTTGAAAAGCCCTATCTAGATTTCTTTTCGCATTTGCAAGGGCTAGACTATCCGTCTTTTTTAAAAATGGATAATCACGCTTGAGGCTCGCTGGCGTAACGACCTCTTCATTTGCTCGCTCAGCTGTATCTAACTTCAGAAAATAATTATAGATAAAGCGAACACAACCAAACGTTTCAATAAAGAAC
>JAEWFE010000125.1 GCA_023389005.1 Bacillota bacterium | reverse complement strand
ACACTTTTCTTTTAATTGATTCATACTTGGCAAAACTACATGTGCCGGCATTTCTTCTAAACCAATTTCTAATAAAAAATTCTTAGCCATTCTCTTACTCCTCATCTAAATATTTTTGGGCTTCTTCCCGTGATAGTAAGGGGAAACCTAATTTTTTACGTTCTTCCACAAAACGTTTCGCTACTTCTCTCGCCATATTGCGAATACGCGCTAAATAGCCTGCACGTTCAGTTACCGATACCGCACCACGGGCATCAAGCAAGTTAAAGTTATGTGAACATTTTAAAATATAATCATAAGCTGGATGTACTAAGTTTTCTTCAATACAGCGTTTGGCTTCAGCTTCAAAATGATTAAAGTTAGAAAGTAGTAATTCTTGATCACTTAATTCAAATGAATATTTAGAATGTTCATATTCAGGATGACGGAAAATTTCGCCATATTTTACGCCCTTGGTCCACTCTAAATCATAAACACTTTCAACTTCTTGAATGTAAGAAGCGAGACGTTCCAAACCGTAAGTAATTTCAGCAGTTACCGGATGACAAGCGAGTCCTCCTACTTGTTGGAAATAAGTAAATTGCGTAATTTCCATCCCATCTAACCAAACTTCCCAACCTAGGCCTGCACAGCCCATTGAAGGATTTTCCCAGTTATCTTCAACAAAGCGAATATCATGGGCTAACGGATCAATCCCTAATAGCTTCAAACTTTCAAGATATAGTTCTTGAATATTTTCAGGCGATGGTTTCATAACAACTTGGAATTGATGATGTTGGTATAAGCGGTTAGGATTTTCTCCATAACGACCATCAGCAGGACGACGTGATGGCTCAACATATGCCGCATTCCATGGCTCTGGACCAATGGCTCTTAAAAAAGTATACGGGCTCATGGTTCCAGCCCCTTTTTCTGTGTCATAGGCTTGCATTAACATACAGCCATTGTCTGACCAGAATTTTTGCAAGGTTAAAATCATTTCTTGTACCGTTAATTTTGACATGCAAATGCTCCTTTTCTTTACATTTGGTAGACTATGGGTTTTTGATAATTTTTGATGTTCGATTATAGAGTGAAATCTTATAACACTGCGGATTTGCCGACATCTTGGAAACCTTATCCGCTCGCAGCTGTTCACCCCGTCTCACATCCTTGATAATCTGTGTTCAGCAGCTAGACATTGTGAAATTCGCCCTCTCGCTTGAGAAAATCTCCTTTCATCCGATTTTCTCAGCGTGAGGTAAACACACGAATTTCTTCATGTCTGAGCGAGCTGCTTCACATCCTTGGTAATCTGTGTTCGCCGGGTAGCTCCTGTGCCTCTAAGCCGGCCTGTCTAGGAAAATCTTAAAACATAATGGATTTTCCGGACATTCCGGACAACCTTAGCTGCTTGGAGCTAAACGACCCGGCTCACATCCTTGATGCAAAAAGTCCCCATAGTCACCTTTATTTTTGGTAACTATAGGGACGAAAAATCTTATTTCGCGGTTCCACCCTACTTCCGAATACATTCGGCAGCTTCATTTAATCAATTAGATGCTCCCAATCGCCGCAAATAAAAATATATATCTGGCTTGCACCTCCCCAGACTCGCTATCATAGTGATTTTTATTCTTTAATTGTTCAACGCATGTATTAAATTTATCTACAGTTTACTCGTTTCTATTTCAAGTTGTCAATAGTTTATCATCATTTACACAAACTTTTTCACTCATTTATCTTGATATTTCCTTACCACCTTTCAAAATATCTTGCCAATTTTTCATCCGATCAATAAATTTTTTACTTTTTAAATGAATACCCACATATTCATCGTATAAAAAATCAATAAATTGTCGTAATCGCTGTTTTGTTTCAGGCTTTAAATCAAGTTGATTAATTTGCTCATAACGGATTTGCGAAAAAATTCTTACAAGTTGCATCATTTTGTAATCAGTTGGGTAATGACGCGCATCCAAATATTGATGTTTTTCGCATAAGATGCCATGGTACTTGCTCGAATAAACATACTTTCCATGACTTTCTCCACAAATCGCACAATGTTGCCAATCAAATAGTACCCCAAAACGTTGTAATACTTGGATTTCAAAAATATTTGTAATAATTTCGGCATCATAGCCTTGATCAATAAACAATAACGACTGAGCTAAAAAGTGATAAAGATTCGGGTCATACACATGATCTTCTATAGCTGCATCGGCTAAATTTAATAAATAAGTCGCATAACCAGCCAAAAAGATATCTTGTTGAATATTTAAAAACGGTTGAATATCTTTGGCACTGTTCAAAAAAGAAAGATTTTCACTATTAAAGGTTCCAATATAAACTGCCTGAGTAAAAGGTTGAACAGCTGCTTTTAAAGGTTGGTTTTTACGTTGGATTCCTTTAGCATAAAACATCTGCTTACCTGCTGATTCAGTGAAAATTTTAACCAACATATCATTTTCACGATGATTTTTTGTAAAGAGAATCAGCCCTTTTGACTCTGCTAAGGCCATTACTTCACCCTCTTAATAATCTTCTTTTCTATAGCCAAAATCAGTTAAATAAACTTGCTTGTCACGCCAATCTTTCTGCACTTTAACCCATAATTCAAGGTAGACTTTATCTCCAAGCAGTTTTTCAATATCTTTTCTAGCTTGTGTGCCGATTTTCTTCAACATGGAGCCACCTTTACCGATAATGATGCCTTTTTGACTGTCGCGCTCAATAATAATCGTTGCTTGAATTTGTACTTTTTCATCAGGTTTACGCTTCATAGAGTCAATAACCACTGCTACTGAATGCGGAACTTCATCACGAGTAAGTTGTAATATTTTTTCACGAATTAATTCAGATACAACAAAGTATTCTGGATGGTCGGTAATTTGATCTTCAGGAAAATATTGTGGTCCTATTGGCATGTTCTTTTCTAATTCTGACATTAACGTTTCAAAATTATTTCCTTGCGTTGCTGAAATTGGAATAATTTGTGCAAAATCCATTTGCGCCTTAAAATCATCAATTTGTTCTAATAAATCATTAGGATGAATTTTATCAATTTTATTAATGACCAAATAAACTGGAACACTTAATTTCTTCAGGCGTTCAATAATCATATCATCACCTTTTCCTCGCTTTTGGTCAGCAGCAACCATGAATAACACCACTTCGACCTCATGTAAGGCACTATAAGCAGCTTCAACCATATAATCACCAAGACGATGTTTAGGTTTATGAATTCCTGGTGTGTCAATAAATACAATTTGTGTCGTATCTGTTGTGTATACTCCTTGAATTTTATTTCTTGTTGTTTGGGCTTTATCACTCATGATAGCAATTTTTTGACCAACAATGCGATTCAATAAGGTAGACTTTCCTACATTTGGTCGACCAACAATCGCCACAAAGCCAGATTTCTCGATTGTCATACTAACATCCTTTCTTCATTAATGAAATATCAAATCATAAAACTTTGGCCCAAAGATTAATAATCCAACAATTAATGCAAAAATTGCTTGCACTAAAACTAGGCCCGCACCCATATCCTTTACTTTTTTACCTAAAGGATGAAAATGGTAATTAGTTATCATATCAACTAAATTTTCTAAAGAGGTATTCACCAATTCCATTACAATCACTAGTGTGGCACTCAATAAAATCCAAATCCATTCAATGACACTCAAATGCATGACAACGCCTAACATACAAACAGCCACTAAAGCAAAACAGTGAAACCGGAAATTACGTTCATCTTTAAAAGCAGTTTTTAAACCTGTAATTGCAAAATCAAGGGAATAGATAAAATGCTTATTTTTAGAAATATTTTTTTCTTTTCTTTCTTTATCTTTTAAGTCCATAGGCAGTCAATATATCCTCTTGTAAAGTAAACATTTCTTTTTCATCTTCTGGAGTCATATGATCATAACCATTGAGATGTAAGAAACCATGCACCGCTAAAAACCCTAATTCACGATCAAAACTATGTCCATATTCTTGCGCTTGCTCTTTTGCTCGCTCGACAGAAATCATGATATCACCAATGTTTCTAGGTAAATCAAAGGCTTCATCTTCATCAAAAATGATAGCTAATTCGCCTTCTCCTTCATCTTCTAAAGCGAAACTAATCACATCTGTAGCTTGATCTTTATTTCGATAATCACGATTGATTTCTCTAATTTCTGCATTATTCATGAAGGTTACCGACATCTCTGTATCAGGGCTTAATTTCAAATAATCTCCTGCGAAGTCTAATAAATCAGCAATTTCATTTAATTTTTCCTCTGTTAATAAATGTTGTTCATCAATAAAGGTAATCTCCATTAATTCTCTCTTCTTTCTTGTTCTTCTTTCATGCTTTTGGCTTCAGATTCCATCTTAGGATATTTAATTCTTGAATGGAACGTACTACATAAACCATTAACAATAGATTTTTCGATAATGGCTAATTCATTTAATGTCACACCTGATTCGTTCAATTGACCATCTAAAATTCGTGATTCAATTAATTGATGAACAAATTTTTGAATCTTTTCATTACTTGGATGATCCATCGCACGGACAGCCGCCTCACAACTATCGGCAATACTTACAACGGCAGCCTCCTTAGTCTGAGGTTTAGGCCCAGGATAACGATAATCACTTTCCTTTGTTTGGGGATCACGTTCTTTGGCTTTCACATAGAAAAACTTCATCAAGGTAGTCCCATGGTGTTGGTTACAAATATCAATAACCATTTGTGGCATATGATATTGCTCTAATATTTTAGCACCATCGATGACATGGCCAAAAATAATTTGCTTACTGTCTTCAGGGAGCAAGAAATTGTGAGGGTTTTCTGCACCATGTGGTAAATTTTCAACAAAAAAGTTCGCATGTTTTAACTTACCAATATCATGATAGTAACAAGCAACTCGCGTAAGCAAACTACGACCATTAATCGCAGCCACAGCATTAGCACTCAAATTAGCTACCATCATACTGTGGTGATACGTACCTGGCGCTTCTTCTAGGAGTTGTTTTAATAATGGATGATTTGGATTACTTAGCTCATTTAGTACAATCATACTATCATCAGAGACTAAAAGCTCAATATATGGGAATAAGCCGACCATTAATAAGAGTGAAATGACATTTCCAATAAAGCCACAAATAAGTGTTAAATAGGTTTTCGTATCAGAAAAGCTCATTCCTTGCATGATAACAACAATCACATTCATGAAGAACGGAAAGCCTAAAGCTAAAAGCATCGCCTGTAGTCTTTGTTTATATAGATTATGTCGTTTCAACAGCGTACCCATTAAACCGGCAAATAGATAAGCAATCACAATAATTGTTACCACACTTGTCCCAATCGCATCATAGAAAATGAAATTCACTAATATGACTTGGAATAAAGCTGCGACAATAGCTAGACGTCGTTCAAGCAATACATTGACAGCAAATGGGGTAAACATCGCTGGATAAAGGAGTGATAAATAAGATATCGACTCATCTTGAATTACTTGAATCGTCTTCATAACAACAATTGAAACAAACATCATTAAAAGATAAAAAACAATTTTAATAATACGACGTTTTAAATCTTTTTCCTGGCAAGTAATGCTATATAACACAATAAGTTGTAAAACAATAACCAAAATTAAGGCAACCATTGGGAAGATTGACCCACGTTGATTGGTTAAACCTAATAATTTTAGTTTTTCCATTGCAGCGGCATCGATTTGTGAACCTTCGCGTACAATAATTTCTCCTTGATAAATCATCACGGGTTGCACATCATCACGCGCTTTTTGACGTAATTGTTCTGTTTTTTTCTCATTTAAAAAAGAGTTAGGCACAATTGCTTTAGATAAAATGGTCTTCACTAAATTTTTGGAAGTTTCAGTTGTTTTCAGTTCATTCACTTGCTGATTTAATTCTTTTAAAATTGCCGTTACATCAGCTTCTTTAATTTGCTTCTTAAATTCTTGATCAATATATTTTAAACTTAGAGACTGTATTTCATTTAGCTCCTCGCTTGAAATGGAGAATAGCTCTTTATAAAATGCATCGTCAAAATTTTGATAAAAGGTCAAACTATCAGCGTCCAATGATTCAAACTGCTTTTTCAAATCGACTATTTCATCAGTAACCGAGATACTTGGCGCTACATCACCTGCTTTTTGATTATCTAAAGCCTCTTGATATTTTTCTTGCGCATTTTTTTCAACTTTTTTTACCAATTCAAACAAACGATTCACATATTGATATTGTTGTTTGGCAATATCTTCTTGAAATGTATATTCAGGGGTAACTGCTTCAGCCGCAATTTGTCTACGTTTTTTTGTTGCCTCTGTATTCTCAATGGTTTTATTGGCGCGAATGCTTTCTTCTACTACTTGCCCTTCATAATAATGGATACTCTTTGTCCTCACACTTGTAAAAATCACTAAAAAAGAGCAGATGAAGAATAGTAAGAATAGAAGTGGTAAAAAGAACTTCCCAATTTTTTGATAGACTTTCCAAAACGGTTCAACTA
>JAEWFE010000044.1 GCA_023389005.1 Bacillota bacterium | reverse complement strand
AAAATGTGCTATTTTATTATAGTAGAACGTTGAAAGGGGATAAACAAATGAACGTTGGTATTGATCAAATCAGTTTTTACGTACCTCAAATGTATTTAGACATGACTGATTTAGCCCAAGCACGTCATGTCGATCCAAATAAATATTTAATCGGAATTGGTCAAGAGAAAATGGCCATCAATCCACAAAGTCAAGATATCATTACTTTAGGTGCCAATGCGGCTGAAAAAATCTTAACCACCCAAGACAAAGAGCAAATTGATTTAGTGATTGTCGGTACCGAATCTAGTATTGATGAATCAAAAGCCAGTGCGGTTATCTTACATCGTCTTTTAGGTATTCAACCTTATGCTAGAGCTATCGAAGTGAAAGAAGCATGCTACGCCGGTACTGCTGCATTACAAATGGCAGTCAACCATGTCCGCTTACATCCAGAAAGTAAAGCTTTAGTCATTGCTACTGATATTGCGCGCTATGGTTTAAATTCTGGTGGCGAACCTACACAAGGTGCTGGTGCTGTAGCAATGTTGATTACCAAAGATCCACGCATCCTTGTGATTGAAGAAAAGACACTCGCATTGACCAAAGATGTCTATGATTTCTGGCGACCAACCAATCAAAAATATCCGCTTGTAGATGGCCCATTATCCAATAGTACCTATATCAATGCTTTTAGTGATGTATTTACAGCGTATAATCAAAAGTATCAACAAAGTCTATCAGATTATAAAGCTTTATTATTTCATATTCCTTACACAAAAATGGGTAGAAAAGCTTTGAATCATTTGCTAGAAAATGTCGATGAAGCACTCGCAAAAGAATTTATTGACAACTATGAGTTAAGTATTCGTTATAGTCGTCAAATCGGTAATCTATACACCGGCTCACTTTATCTCGGACTGATTTCTTATCTAGACCATGTCGCAACACTCAAACCTGAAGATACAATTGGTTTATTTAGCTACGGTTCAGGTATGGTTGGGGAATTTTTCCAAGCACATGTCGTGGAAGGCTATCAAAAATACTTACACACCACGAAAAACCAAGAAACTTTAAACAAGCGTCATCGCCTCACCTTTGCTGAATACGAAACTTGCCTGAATGAACATCTAGATCCAAGTATTGACCAAGTATTTGAGGATGAAACACGCTTTAGTATTGCAAAAGTTGAAAATCATATTCGTTATTATAAAAACTGACAAATATAGAGTTCTCTTATTTAGTTAAGCTGCTTAAGAGAATTCTTTTTTATTTTCAAATTTTCTTAATATTTTTCATTGACTTTTAATAAGATTTTAACTATAATTCAATTAATTCAAAAAGGAGAGGAATATTTCTATGAAGACGCAATTAAAACACATTAGTCAGTTGAATCACTTCTACTTTAGCTATTTTAGATAGACTTGTATTCATAACACATTATGGATACAAGAAAAAGTATCTATAATGGCTAAGGATTTTTTGATTGCATTTAGCCATTTAACCTGAATGGCTGAATTAATATTTAATTTTCAACCATTTAGGCTATTCCTAGATGGTTTTTTTATTTAGAAAATTGCTCTTTAAAAATGAAAGGATTGAAAAAAATGAAAAAGAAAAAAATAATCACTGCCCTAGTTGCGATGAGTGCAGCTTTACTATTGGCTGGTTGTGGAAACAAAGAAAGTAAAAAAGATGCCCAAAAAACAGTTGGTGTCTTACAAATCGTGCAACACCCGTCTTTAGATGCTGCTTATGAAGGGTTTAAAGAAGGATTAAAAGAAGGTGGCTATACGGAAGGTAAAAACGTCAAATTTGATTATCAAAACGCCCAAAATAACCAAGACAATCTCAAAAGTATGAGTGAAAAATTAGTCAAAGAAAAAGCCGATTTATTACTAGGTATCGCTACTCCATCTGCACAATCTTTAGCTAACGAAACACAAGATATCCCAATTATGATTACTGCAGTGACCGATCCTGTGGCTGCAAAATTAGCGAAATCATTGAAAAAACCTGGTACAAATGTGACTGGTACAACAGATATGGTACCAATTGATAAACAAATCGAATTATTATTAAGTATTGTCAAAGAGGCTAAAACAATTGGTATTATGTATAACTCAGGAGAAGCAAACTCAAAAATTCAAGCAGACTTAGCTGAAAAAGCCTTGAAAAAAGCTAAGGTGAAAGTTAAAGTCCTAACTGCCAATACCACTAACGACGTACAACAAGTAACAACAAGCCTTGCCAAAGATGTGGATGGTATTTACATTCCAACAGATAATACTTTCGCCTCAGCAGCTGCCGTAATTGGTGAAGTGGCCAAACAAACCAAGACCCCTATCGTTGCTGGCTCAGTCGAACAAGTAGAAACAGGTGGTTTAGCAACTTACGGAATTGATTATAAAGAATTAGGAAAGCAAACTGGCTTAATGGCCGCTAAAATTTTGGATGGTAAAGAAAAACCTGCAACAACTGCAATCGAATCAGCAAAAAACCTAAAACTTGTTGTCAACGAAGATATGGCTAAAGCATTAGGTATCGACCCAGCAAGTATTGTTGCCCCTAAATAGATTGGAGATTGTTTCATGAGTATTATTGCAAACTTACCCCTTCTCTTACAATCAGCTGCATCACAAGGTGTCTTATGGTCGCTTTTAGCAATTGGGGTATTCATTACCTTTAGAATTCTTGATATTGCCGACTTAACTGCAGAAGGAAGTTTTCCTTTAGGCAGTGGGATTGCCGCAATTAGTATTGTTCACGGCCTTTCACCAATTGTTGCTACCCTTCTAGGATTTTTAGGAGGCGTACTTGCCGGCTTAGTATCAGGTATCTTACACACAAAATTAAAAATACCTGCCCTGCTTGCCGGAATTATTACAATGACTGGCCTTTACTCGGTGACTTCACGTGTGATGGGTGCACCAAACATTGCGCTTTTAGGAGAAGATACCTTATTTTCTTGGCTACAAAACATGGGACTAACCAAAGTCAATGCCGCAATCATTATGGGCTTAATCATTAGTTTATTAGTGATTTTACTATTACATCTTTTCTTTCGTACGGAAATTGGTTTAGCCATTCGTGCCACTGGAGATAATATTGATATGAGTCAGGCCAATGGGATTCACACTGATTCGATGAAATTAATTGGTTACATGATTTCTAATGGCTGTATTTCCCTTTCAGGTGCGTTAATTGCCCAAAATAATGGCTTTGCAGACTTGAACTCAGGTGTTGGAACCATCGTTATCGGATTAGCTTCAATCATTATTGCTGAGGTATTATTTGCTAACAAACCCCTATGGATACGCTTTTTAACAATCATTGCAGGGACAATTATTTATCGTTTCATCTTAGCCTTAGTCTTTGAATTTAATGTCGAACCAAGTGACTCAAAACTAGCATCTGCCATTGTTTTAGTGGTTTGTCTATCACTGCCACAACTTAGACAAAAATTAGGCTTAAATACCATTTTCAAAAAAGGAGGTCAAAAATAATGAGTACTGTACTTAAAATTACGAATCTCCATCAAATTTTTGAAAAAGGAACCATTAATGAAAATCATGTGTTAAAAGGTATTGACTTAGAAATTGAATCAGGAGACTTTATCACCATTATCGGTGGGAATGGTGCAGGGAAATCAACTTTACTAAATAGTATTGCCGGTGCGATTCCTACTGAAACAGGTAAGATTGAATTAAATGGTCAAGATATCACGAAACAATCCGTTGTTAAGCGTTCCAGACAAATCAGTCGCGTCTTTCAAGATCCAAAACTTGGCACAGCAGTACGATTGACGGTTGAAGAAAATATGGCTATTGCGTTAAAACGAGGACAAAAACGCGGCTTTAGTTCCGGTGTGAAAGCCAAAAATCGCGAATTTTTCCGTGAACAACTTCAAAGTTTAAATTTAGGCTTAGAGAATCGCCTAACTGCAGAAATTGGTTTACTTTCAGGTGGGCAACGACAAGCCATTACCCTCTTGATGGCGACTTTAGTACGACCTGAGTTAATTTTACTAGATGAACACACTGCTGCACTTGATCCAAAAACATCAGCTACGGTAATGGAACTAACCAATAAATTAATTCAAGAGCATCAATTAACTGCCTTCATGGTAACACACGATATGAACGATGCAATTAAATATGGTAATCGACTAATCATGCTCCATCAAGGACAAATTGTTGTAGATGTTAAAGGAAAAGCCAAAGAAAAGCTAACTGTTCCTGAATTAATGGAAATGTTCCAAAAAAATAGCGGTTCACAATTAGATGACGATAAGCTACTATTAACGAAGTAAAAAAACGAGCTCACTTATCCTAACATATAAGTGGGCTCGTTATATATTTATAAATAAAATAGCAATAAAAAAAGACAGCCTTCATGAAAGCTGTCAAACTGGGGTAGCTGGATTCGAACCAACGCATGAGGGAGTCAAAGTCCCTTGCCTTACCGCTTGGCTATACCCCAATAAAAAGGGCGAATGATGAGAATCGAACTCACGAATGCCGGAGCCACAATCCGGTGCGTTAACCACTTCGCCACATTCGCCGTATTAATAACTAATTCGTTAACCGAACAATAGATAGTATAACATCAATTTCTATTTATGTCTATAAAAAAATTGCAATTTCTTTTAAAATATTTTTAGGGTTAACCGAGCTTAACTGAGTTAAAAACTACCTATTATATAGCGATTTGAGTTTTACTCGATTATAGTTAGTTTAAATCAAATGGCATTCAATATGGCAATCAAAAAGTCC
>JAEWFE010000327.1 GCA_023389005.1 Bacillota bacterium | reverse complement strand
CCTACTCCTTGCATATATGGGATAAACAAAAACTTACTAGATACTCCCTTTACTCATTTAGCTGCAATACCTTATTTAAATGTTCCTCAAAATTTTCAGCTAGATGAATACTTCCAGCAAGTTTCATCGCCTTGATAACATCATACAATTGGTTTAATGCTTTTTCATCTTTATTCTTTTTATAATCATGGAACGCTTTAGCATAAATAAATACAAGACGTTCATAGATTTCTGTTTCTTTAAAATAAGTTTCCTTAAGTTGTTGTTCAAAATACTGTGCTTCTATCCATTCTGAATTTTCTACGCAAAAAATATACGCGTTGACATTCATGGAAGCAATTAAAGTTCTATTTTGAGGAAGTTCTTTATAAAAATCTGTTCGCCGATTCATTTCCCTCAACAAAGTTAAATTGGTTTCAGTATTAAATGCCACAATAGCATTGGAAAATATCAATAATTCATTTCTCCCCCAGTATTCTATACTAAATAAATAGTCAGCTAAAAAATGAATATCTTCCTCTTGATATAATTTTTCTCCAAATAAATCATAAAGATGAATTTTTATCAGCAACACTCTAATCTTTTTCATGGTTGCATTATTACATTCTTTGCTTTCTTCTTCAAATATCAATCTCTTTAAATTCTCTATATCTCTACTTGAAGTATATTGAACAATTTTATCCAATAATTCATTTAACTCATCTCGTTTAAAATTATTTGCCGTATACATAAATTCATCTATCGGCATATTAATTAATTGGATAGCACGCATGAATTTTGTAATAGTTAAATCACTTTCACCGTTTTCAAATCGTGATAACTGCGAAGTAGATAAGCCTTTATTAGCAATATCACTAAGTCTTAATTGTCTTGATTCACGATATTTTTTAAATAACTTTCCAAAATTTTCCATTTGAATCTCCTCATTTGCATATTAGGGATAAAAATGCCAATATTGCATTTGTTTGATAAAATAGCTAAAAATAAAAAAAGAAAGGTGTGTTTATTATGAGAAAAGATAATTTTATACAACAAAGACTTTCCTATCTTCTATTCGTCATTTTTGCAATCAGCATAATCGTCATTCCAAAATAGTTTATCTACATTTTGTAAAAGTTGAAAAGTTTATTTATAAGTTAAGTTACTAATACCGATGAATGTTAAAATATCGGAAAGTTGGATATCGCTGTAAGATTTTTTCCGAAACATCGCTTTCTTTATAACCACATTGTACTTTAATTTATTTTTAATTTCAAATCGATTAAAAAACTATTCTTATTAGTTTGAAAAGATTTTTTATTACATATATGATGATGGATAGTGTCACACAAAACAACAGAGCCTGCAAACGAAATTTCTCCGTTTGTAAGCTCTGTTGTTTTTTATTTTATTTTTGACGAGTGCGTGGGCTGGATAGGCTGCTGACGATATTGAATTTTTTCTTCAAATAGAAACGCAAGCCTAAAGCAATGGCCCCTAAAATCATCATAATAATTGGATTTAAGATTGGCTGTGGAATCAAGGCACTTCCCATGATTACGACAAACCAAAGTAGGAAGCTTCCTACTAAAATGGCGATGACTTTGCCCCCACGAGGACGTTTTTTCACATCTGCACCAGGCATTTGGTATTGATAGACATAGCGGTGCATCAGATAGAAGACCCAGCCCCCAACTGCTGCCGTACCAAATAACGTCAACACGCCATATGGTTGGGCTTGTCCTTTGCTAAACTGAGCAACCAGACCGATAAACAGACCGAATAATCCCAATAACAATAAGAAATTATCTAACCAAATCATCACTGGTTGGCTATTTGGTTTGGTTTCTTCGGCTGGTTTATTAATAATCGCATCTGTACGCTCAGAAACAGTGCCAAACAATTGACGCGCAGTGACGCCACTTTTTTGTTCACGCACCAAAACTGGCAACATCTCATGTAAAACAACGGCTAATTCTTCTTCAGAGAGGTTCGCTGCGTTTAATGCTTTTTTCAAGTCAAAAATATATTGCTGATTACGCTTGGTGAGTTGTGTTTCTAACTCGCGGTTTTGTGCAACATATTCTCTAAGTGTTTCTACTTCCATCTACTTTCCAAGTTCCCCTTTCCAATTACTGAATAGTCAGTAAAGCGGATTCTTATCTACATTGTAACAAAATTTTAGGCTTTGTGATAGAACTTTTTTAAACGTTAAATCTAAAGAGCATAATATCGCCGTCTTGCACTTCGTAATCTTTACCTTCTAAACGGACACGACCAGCTTCTTTCGCCGCATGCATCGTCCCATAATGATCCAAGTCTTCAAAAGATACGGTTTCAGCACGGATAAAGCCTCGTTCAAAGTCAGAGTGGATAATCCCCGCACATTGAGGAGCTTTCATCCCTTTTCTAAAGGTCCAAGCACGGACTTCTTGCTCACCGGCTGTAAAGTAAGTCGCTAAGCCTAATAAATCATAGGCTGCACGAATTAATTGATCTAAGCCTGATTCTTCAATGCCCATCGCTTCTAAAAATTCAGCTTTGTCCTCTTCTTCTAACTCGGCAATTTCTTCTTCTGCCCGTGCACAAACAATGATGACTTCTGCATTTTCACTTGCTGCAAATTCCTTCACTTGTTTGACATACGGATTGTTCTCGCCATCTGCCACTTCATCTTCTGCCACGTTTGCCACGTACAAGACAGGTTTGGTTGTTAATAAGAATAGTCCTTTCACAATTTTTTGTTCTTCTTCGCTAAATTCGACGCTACGAGCAGATTTTCCTTCTTCTAAAACAGGTTTAATCTTATCTAAGACTGCCAATTCCGCCACCGCATCTTTATCTTTGGTTTTAGCGACTTTGGCTACACGAGTATAGCGTTTGTTCACAGATTCCAAGTCCGCTAGCACCAACTCTAAATTAATCGTTTCGATATCGGCAATCGGATCCACGCGACCTTCAACGTGGGTAATATTCTCATCATCAAAGCAACGCACCACATGACAAATCGCATCCACTTGACGAATGTGGCTTAAAAATTGGTTTCCTAGTCCTTCCCCTTTACTTGCGCCTTTTACAATTCCGGCAATATCGGTAAATTCAAAGGTGGTTGGGACTTCTTTTTTCGGTTTGACTAATTCTGTTAATCGTTTCAAACGCCAATCAGGGACTTCCACCATGCCGACGTTAGGATCGATTGTCGCAAAAGGATAGTTCGCTGCTTCTGCGCCAGCTTTTGTAATTGCGTTAAATAAAGTAGATTTGCCGACATTTGGTAAACCTACAATTCCAGCAGTTAATGCCATTTTTATTGTTCCTCAGCTTTCACTAATATTTTCTTCATTTTTTTGGTAAATTCGCGTCTAGGCATCATGACGATATGCTCGCATCCTAGACATTTTATTTTGATATCGGCACCCATGCGAATGATTTGCCAACGATTCGTCTTACAGGCATGCGGTTTTTTCATTTCAACAATATCATTTAAATCAAACATACGCCTCACCTATTTCTTTTTTCGCTAATTTTTCACGGACTTTCATCAAGGAATAGCCTAGCAAATTGCTTCCTTATTTTTATGAATCAAAATGAATATCCAAAATATCTAAAATACGGGTTAAATCATTTTGTGAAAGGTATTCGATTTCGATTTTTCCTTTGCCGTTTTTCTCTTGGATAGCTACACTGGTGCCAAATTTATCCATCAAACGCTCTTCACTTTCACGTAAATAATACGGTTTTTCCTTCATCAAGCGCGGAATTTTTTTCTTCTCTTTGGCTTCATTCATCTCAGAAACTAGTTTTTCCAATTGACGGACAGTAAGATTTTCTTTGACGCAACGGTTGGCTAGTTTTAATAAATTGCTCTTATCTTTTAAGCCTAGTAGTGTGCGGGCTTGTCCCATCGATAGGCGCTCTTCTTGGACCATTTCTTTGACCAATTTTGGTAAAGATAACAAGCGCAAATAATTGGCGATATACGGACGACTCTTGCCTAAACGCTCAGCCACTTGCGCTTGCGTTAATTTCAAGTTTTTCATCAGCATATCATAGGCCTCGGCTTCTTCTAGCGGATTTAAATCTTCACGCTGCAAGTTTTCCAAGACCGCAATTTGCATCATCATCTCTTCGTCAAAGTCACGGATAATTGCGGGAATATCCGTTTTGCCCGCAAGTTTTGAAGCTCTAAAGCGACGTTCTCCGGCAATGATTTCATACCCTTTAATCTGTGAACGACGGACAATAATCGGTTGAAACACGCCAGAACGTTCGATGGAGTTGGCCAATTCTTTTAACGACTGCTCATCAAAAGTTTTTCGCGGTTGATAAGGATTTGGTCGCAATTCATTGAGCGGTAAGTCCAACACTTCTTCTTTTTTCACATCGACTTCTTCAATATCTTGGAATAACGCATCGATGCCACGTCCTAAACCTTTGCCTTTATTTTTCACGCGCTAACACTTCCTTTGCTAGAGCTTGATATACTTCGGCTCCTTTTGAACGAATATCATAATCGATAATGCTCAAGCCATGACTTGGTGCTTCTGAGAGTCTGACATTGCGTGGGATCACCGTTTCATACACTTTTTCCTGGAAGTAACGGCGCACTTCTTCGACCACCTCAGCTCCGAGATTGGTTCTGGCATCAAACATCGTCAACAAGACCCCTTCAATGGCCAAATCTGGATTGAAATGTTTTTGCACCAAACGAACCGTATTTAATAACTGACTCAAACCTTCTAAGGCATAATACTCACACTGTACCGGAATCAAAATGGAATCACTCGCGGTAAAAGCATTGATGGTTAAATGACCTAAAGAAGGCGGACAATCAATCAAAATATAATCGTAATCGTCTTTAATTTCATCTAAGGCTAATTTCAAACGAGACTCACGAGCCATCATGGAAGTCAATTCAATTTCGGCCCCGGCTAATTGTAAAGTCGCTGGCACAATAAATAAATTTTCACGACTGGTTGGTAAAATCGTCTCTTTAATGTCGACTTCATTGACTAAAATATCGTAAATATCTTCTTTGACGTCGGGTTTTCTGATCCCCACGCCGCTTGTTGCATTTCCTTGGGCATCGATATCGACTAACAACACTTTTTTGCCAAGATAAGCTAAACTAGCCCCTAAATTGACGGTCGTTGTTGTCTTACCAACGCCTCCTTTTTGATTTGCTACTGAAATAATGCGTACCAACTCGTGCACCTCCATAAATTATTGAATCGGTTTTTTATTGGGTAATCCTGGTTTGCGCGGATATTTATTCGGCGTTTCTTTGCGCTTTTGAATCACTAAAATATGGCGCTCATCGTTTAACTCCGGCAACGTAAAGGCGATATCTTCTATAAATTTTCCGCCTAATGTGGCAATGGCTTTTTGTGCTTCTTGCAGTTCTTCTTCACTTTTTGCTGCTTTTAGTGCATAAAAGTAGCCCTGTTTTTTCACTAATGGCAGACACAATTCGCTCAAGACATTCAATCTCGCCACCGCCCGTGCAGTCACATAGTCAAACTGTGCGCGGAATTTAGGATTTTGCCCGAAAGTTTCCGCCCGATCATGGTAAAACGCCACCTGTTCTAAGCCTAGTTCAGCAGCTAAATGCGTTAAAAACTGGATGCGTTTGTTTAACGAGTCCACAATCGTCACCTTTAACTCAGGAAAAACAATTTTTAACGGAATACTTGGAAAACCCGCTCCTGAGCCGACATCACATAATTTGGCATTTTCATCTAATTGTAGGGCCAAACCAAGCATAATCGAATCATAAAAGTGCTTGAGATAGACTTCTTTTTCTTCCGTAATGGCGGTTAGATTCATCTTTTCGTTCCACTCCACCAGCAAGGCAAAATATCGTGCAAATTGCTGCATTTGCGTTGGTGTCAATTCAATGCCCTTTGCCGCCAAACTCGCTTTAAATTCTTCTGGGTTCATCTATTTACCTCAATTTTTCTACTAGGACTGATTCTTTTGTGAAACAGAATTTTTGTTTCACAGAACAATTACTACTTTACCGTAAATCCGCCAAAGTGTAAACCTTTATCCGCAAAAACAACCTAGCTTTTTCCTTCATCTATTATAGCATTTTTC
>JAEWFE010000265.1 GCA_023389005.1 Bacillota bacterium | reverse complement strand
TTTTTCTTGCTATTTACTTGGTATTTTGCCACCCACAGTATCACGCATCCAACGTTTTTTGTAGAAGATGAAGTCTATGATCGTACTCTCATCAGCGTGATTCAAAGTCGCAAAAGCTTGGTTAGTGTCTTGTTGTTAAAGATTATTGTGCAGATGCTGATTGATTTGGTAAAGGCGATTCCACTATTCTTATTGATTGCCTTTGTTATGAAAGTACCGTTTAATCATGGCGTTGCAGGTAGCCTCCTGATTTTTCTACTTTGCTTTGTGGTTATCTTTAGTCTGTATGGAATGGGCTTAGGATTTGCCGGATTTAGCCTTTTATATAGTCGCACTTCAAGTGTTACAGGGTTAATTTCGTATTTTATGCTCTTTTTTACCGGGATTTTAACGCAATCTACCAATCTCGTCCTTACTTATTTGTTTCCTTATCAATATTTACGTAGCTTTATTCTACAACCCAATTTGGCCACAGCGAGCATTCTTAGTCTATACGCAATTATTTATTGGGTGATTGGCCTACTCGTCTTTTACGCCCTCTTTTCACAGGCAAAAAAGAAGGGAGCGATTTTCAATGTATAATGAATTCCTGCGCTTTATCTATAATAAAAAACGCTATGGCTTTGACAGCTTCTCAGATGGGCTGTATTTAGTCATCTTTTTATGCGGGACCTTACTGATTTTAAAAGGAAATCCTGAGGTCAATCTCTTTTTATATCTACTCTTCTTTGCCTTTACCAATATGATTGTTTTAGCCAATGAAGAATTAGAATATGAAATCCGCACCGATCAAATCAAGTATCTTGAGCTTTCCAGTCAAGGCATCTTTCAAGTTTATGCTAAGCGAGCGGTGATTTATTTTATCTACTCCGCGCTTTTATTTTTACTTTGTGCAGCCTTTATTTCACCTGTCAGTATTCCAGTACAATTAGGTAGTTTATGGATTGCACTATTTTGCGGCATTTTATTTTTCGCCTTGTATCAACTCGTGATTTGGCTGACCATTCGCTATCAAAGAATTTCCGTCGTGGTTGATTTCTTTTACACGATTCTCTTGTTTTACTCTGGAATGGTTTTTCCGCTCAAACACGGGTTTAGTTTCGGCCAATTTCTCGTACAAACTTTTTTATCTTAAAATGCAAAAAACAAGCAATCCAACAATCACGGACTGCTTGTTTTTTGATTTGCTTCACGAGCTTGATAGACGGCCTTTTGCAACGACCCGGCTCACATCTTTGTAATCGGCGTTCAGCAGCTAGACATTGTGAAATTCGCCCTCCCACTTGAGAAAATCTCCTTTCATCCAATTTTCTCAGTGGAAGGTAAGCACACGAATTTCTTCATGTCTTACCAAGCTGCTTCACGACCTTGTACTAATCTGTGTTCGGCGACTAGCTACTTCGGCGTATAAGCCACCCCGTTTGGGAAAGTCTTTACTTCTCGGACTTTCCCAACGTGTTGGACAGACCCTATCCGCTCGTAGCTGACCGAGTCGCCTCACATCCTTGGTTTTACTTTTCTAGCTCACTTACTAGTGCTTCTAGTTCGTCTAGGCGTTGTTCGAAGACTTGCATGGCTTCTTTTAGATAATCTGCTTTGGTCATATCTACGCCGGCTTTTTTCATCACTTCGATTGGGTAGTCACTATTACCAGCTTTTAGATAGTTCAAGTAGTTTTCTAAGGCATTTTCTTCCTTGCTTAGAATCTTCTTCGCTAAGGCAGAGGCAGCACTAAAGCCAGTTGCATATTGATAAACATAATAATTGTAGTAGAAGTGAGGGATACGTGACCATTCATAGCTGATTTGTGGATCACTTGTCACTGCATCGCCATAGTAGCGTTTGTTCAAGTTGCCATAATAATCATTTAAGAATTCAGCGGTTAATGGAGTGCCTTTTGCATCTTCCACATGAATAAAGTGTTCAAATTCCGCAAATTGGGTTTGACGGAAAACAGTTGCCTTAAAGCCATCTAGATAGTGGTTAAGTACAAAAGCTCGAACTTTAGGATCTTTTTGTGTTTCCAATAAGTACTCTGTTAAGATATTTTCATTTGTCGTTGATGCAATTTCAGCTAAGAAAATCGAGTAATCTCCATAAACATAAGGTTGGTTTTTGCGTGTGAAATAACTATGAACAGAGTGTCCCATTTCATGAACCAAAGTAAATAATTGATCTAAAGTATCATGCCAGTTCATCAAAATGTACGGATTAGTATCATAGCAGCCAGATGAATAAGCCCCACTGCGTTTGCCTTTATTTTCAACCACATCAATCCAGCGGTTTTCAAAAGCTTCTTTCACCACAGCTAAGTATTCCTCGCCCATTGGTTCTAATGCTTTCATCGCTTGTTCGGTTGCTTCTTGATAAGAATATTTCAATGAACTTTCACCTAAAAGTGGTGTGTAGACATCGTACATGTGCATTTCATCTAAGTTTAATAAACGTTTGCGCAAAGCCATGTAGCGGTGTAATAATGGTAAGTTTTCATTGACCACGCTGACTAAAGTTTCATACACACTTTCAGGAATATGGTTGCCACTTAATGCTGCTTGACGGGCAGATTCGAAATGTCGAACTTTTGCAGCATAATTATGGCGTTTCACATTAGTACTTAAAGTGGATGCAAAGGTACGTGCAAATTGTTGATACACTTTATATAACCCTTCAAAGGCATCTTTACGTACATGACGGTCAGTGCTTTCTAATAATTGACCATATACACCATGAGATAATTGGATTTTTTCACCTTTTTCATCTTCAATCACCGGGAATTCTAAGTCGGCATTGTTTAAAACAGCGAAAGTATCTGCTGCAGCGCCAAAAATTTCTCCGGCACCAGCTAATAATGCTTCTTGTTCAGCTGGTAAAATGTGTTCGCGATTGTCCACGATTTGTTGGATATAATGGCGGTATAAAGCTAATTCTGGTAATTCATCGAAATAACCCCAAATTTTTGCATCATCTAAAGCTAATACTTCAGGTTCAAACCAGGCAATGGCTTCACTAGCTTTAGCAACTAAGGCATTGGCACGTGAATGCAAGGCTTGATCTGTCGCATTAGTAGTGTCTTGGTCATTGCGTAAATGAGAGTAAACATAAAGCGTTTCTAATTGACGCATCACATCTAAGCAATATTCTAAAGCTGCTAAAAAGGCTTTGGCACCATTAGCTAGTGTTCCTTGATAGTTGCTTACTTCTGCCAAACGATCATTTAATGCGGCAAACGCTTCTTCAAAGGCTGCATCGTCTTTAAAAATGACAGATAAGTCCCAAGTTAATTCTTCTGGTACTTCAGAACGTAATGGTAATTGTTTTGTTTCTGACATACAAACACCTCGTATAATTAAATTTT
>JAEWFE010000262.1 GCA_023389005.1 Bacillota bacterium | reverse complement strand
TAATTCAAAAAGTGGAAGACTCTGGAATAAGTGTAGTCGATGAAAATGGCGAACCATCTATTCACTCACTAAAAAGCAATCAAAAACATGCAGAAGAAGAGGAAGTAGATGACCGTGATTTATCTGCCCCTACAGGAGTAAAAATTAATGACCCTGTAAGAATGTATTTAAAGGAAATTGGTCGTGTTCCATTATTAACAGCTGATGAAGAGGTTTCTTTAGCCTTAAAGATTGAACAAGGCGATCAAGAAGCAAAACAACGTCTAGCTGAAGCCAACTTACGATTAGTAGTAAGTATTGCTAAACGCTATGTTGGACGTGGCATGCAGTTTCTTGATTTAATTCAAGAAGGAAATATGGGCTTGATGAAGGCTGTTGAAAAATTTGATTATCGTAAAGGATTCAAATTTTCTACCTATGCTACTTGGTGGATTCGTCAGGCGATTACGCGGGCGATTGCTGACCAGGCGAGAACCATCCGTATCCCAGTGCATATGGTTGAAACGATTAATAAATTAATTCGTATCCAACGTCAATTGTTACAAGAATTAGGTAAAGAACCTACGCCAGAACAAATTGCCGAAAAAATGGAAATGCCAACAGAAAAAGTACGTGAAATTCTAAAAATCGCACAAGAACCAGTATCCTTGGAAACGCCAATTGGTGAAGAAGATGACTCCCATTTAGGTGATTTTATCGAAGACCAAGAAGCTACTTCACCAGCTGAACACGCGGCTTACGAACTCTTAAAGGAGCAATTAGAAGATGTACTTGATACGTTGACTGATCGTGAAGAAAATGTCTTACGTTTACGCTTTGGTATTGATGATGGTCGTACACGTACCTTAGAAGAAGTCGGCAAAGTCTTTGGGGTAACGCGCGAACGTATTCGCCAAATTGAAGCAAAAGCCTTACGTAAATTACGTCATCCTTCACGTTCAAAACAATTGAAAGATTTCTTAGAATAATATTTAAGGACTTACCCTTTCCTTTATTGTTGGAAGGTAAGTCCTTTTGATTTGAGGCATTTTTAACCAATTTGAAATATAATTTTTTATAAAATGCATTGGTTTTTACTTATAAGTTGTGATAAATTAAAGAGTGAAAGTTTAAAAAAAGTATCATTTTGAACTAATAAATGATTTTATAAATAAGGAGCGATTTTTTTGATTCATCGATGTCCAAGCTGTGGCTATGAACCGGTTGATCAATCACTTATCTGTCCAAATTGTGGGGCAGAAATAGTTGAAAATGTCACCGAAAAACTACAGCATGAAGAAAACCTGCAAACGGATTTATCTTCGGGTGAAAATAAAGTGGATGATTCTACCGTAGAAGTGGTTGCGTTTGCGGATACGGATGAAGTAAATGATGATATTGTCTGGTCCGACTTACAAGAACAACCCATCGGAGAAGTCATGAAAGAGTTAGCTAAAGAGCATGATGTCCCTTTGTCTAAAGCTGATTTAGCAGCACTTGATATAACGCTATCTGAAGAGGAGCAAGACAATTCTGAAGATAATCAATCCGCTCAATTGGCTGACTTTGTTCAAGAACAACAAGAAGAGCAAAAAGAAGCTGAGGATGTTGCCCTTGAAGAAAATCCAATTTTAGCGAACTATATTGAAATGCATAATGCTCAAAAAGAAGCCCAACGTTTGGCAGAACAAGCCGAAAAACAACAGAGTGAGTCAAATGCAGAAGACACTGAAAATGTAGATGTAAAAGATGATAGCAATCGGTCATCAGATACAGAGACATTAGAAAATGAGGTCACTGAAGCAGAAAAAAATGTATATGCGGCTGCAAGTAATCACATCGCACAAGATTCAGTGGATGGGCAAGAAGTAGCAGATGAACCAGTCAAATCTTCTAAAAAGTGGCGTCATTTAGCATTGGCGGGTGCGGCACTTTTAGTCGTTGGTGGTGGTTTTTATTACGCCAATGTTCAACGTCAAGATGACAAAAAAACAGAAGTAACCCAAAAAGCGGCCAATCAGTTAAGCGAATTATCGACGAAAGTAACGCAATTATTTACCACAAATAAAGTTGAATTTCTAAAGGCTACAGTCACACTTGAGCAAATAGATGATTTAAGCAAACAATTGGAAAAGTATAAAGGTGAAAAAGGGTATAGCAAATTACATCAACAGTTAACCAGTGCAAAACAACAATTACAAAAAGTATCCGAAGTCAATGGGTACTTTACTTCGCCAATGATTGAAAATGGTCAACTTAATCAACAAGCCACTTTGGATTATTCACAAAAATTTGCTGTCAAAGCTATTGAAAATCCAAAAGAACCATATGAGAAATTGGTGAACGAAGCGGTGAAAATTGGGCAAAAGGCTTATGAACAATATGAAAAAGCCCAATCCGCTACTAAAGAATTGATGGATGGCTATAAGAATCAATTATTAGCAAGTTCTGTAACTAGAGAAAAATACCAAAATGCGAAAAAATTGGTCGATCAGTTAGCGAAAAGCAAGCAAAAAGAAGCGCTTAGCAAACAATTAGCAACAATTGATCAAGCGTTAAGCAAAAAAGAACAAGAAGAAAAACAAGCAAAAGCAGCTAATACTGAAACTGCTAGTCAAACAGAAGAGTTGGCAGCTAAACCAGTGGAAGCTAATCCTGTCAATACACAGCCAATTTATACGACTAGAACAAGTGAGCAAAGTGAAATATTATCACCAAAAAGTGTGCATCAAGGGGATAACCAACCATTAATCGCTAGTCGCCTTTCTGATTTACAAGATGTGAACAATCAGGCTTGGCAGTGGGATCCAGAGGTTAAAAATCAAGTCTTACAAGCTTGCTTATCTCGTGGCTATATTGTCGATGGCGGCTACGTGTTAGAACGTGCCCGCATCGAAAATCAAGAAGGCTACTATCATTTATATGCAGTGGCTCCTAGTCAAAGATTTAGCTATGCAAGTGCAGATAATCCAGTCTATGTTGTGACAATTAATGATAAAACTGGATTTTATAAAGGGAATGGAAATGACCATACGATTCGCTAGTTGTGATCAATAATTTCATATTGCCAGAACTCTCTTTTTTCGATATGATAAAAACATCATATTTGAAAAAGGGAGTTTTTTTATGCAGTCAGGTTTAACCTTTAAACAAGGTGTGAAAGATTGTTTGCCTACTGTACTAGGTTATATTGGTATTGGTTTTGCTATGGGAGTAGTAGGGAAAGGTGTAGGTCTATCAGTGATACAAGTAGCAATGATGTCTATTCTAGTCTATGCTGGTAGTGCTCAATTTATTATTTGTGGTCTGTTAGCTTTAAATGCGCCAATATCTAGTATCGTATTAACTGTCTTTATGGTTAATTTCCGCCATTTTTTGATGAGTTTATCCGTAGCCCAACATTTTAAACAAGCAAAGTTATTCAATCGCATCGGTT
>JAEWFE010000261.1 GCA_023389005.1 Bacillota bacterium | reverse complement strand
ACCTGTTGAAATTGAACCGTTCTACTGTCTATCGGCATAGAACCAGTGGACTAGCCTTAATTAAAAAGTTTATGGAGGAATTTGAAGAATGAAAACACAATATCCTATGATTCCCTTTCCTCTCATTGTAAAGGCAACAGATGGCGATACCGAAGCGATTAACCAGATTCTACATCATTACAGAGGGTACATAACGAAGCGTTCCCTACGACTTATGAAAGATGAATATGGCAATCAAAGTATGGTCGTTGATGAAGTCTTACGTGGAAGAATGGAAACCAGACTGATTACAAAGATTTTGTCATTTGAAATTAAGTAATATCCTCTCTCCTTTCGTGGAAGCGTGCTAAACCATTCCACGCTTCCCGAACAGGGAGGTTTGTTATTCCACCAAAGCATATTGAGCTTTCAATGTGTTTTGATAGGCTAACGAGCCATTGTTCTTTGAAAACTGAATAAAAGTAATCGAATACGTTTCGATAAGAAAAGAGCCAACGGAACTAACCGCCATGACTTATCTTATAAAGATAGCGAGCGATTCATGTTAGTGATCCGAGAAGCAATCTTTAGCAGGATTGCCTGCAACGACATTCTTATCGTGATAATGATACTCCCATA
Source organism: Bacillota bacterium (assembly GCA_023389005.1). Lineage (GTDB taxonomy): Bacteria > Bacillota > Bacilli > Lactobacillales > Enterococcaceae > Enterococcus_E. The sequence continues at coordinate 10,356 of JAEWFE010000261.1, read as the reverse complement.
CAGTCAATAGTCCGAGCGTGATAAAACCGTCGCAGGCAATGAGTATGGCTACATGAGAACCATGCAGGGGTGGAACTCCCGTGAGCTTTGCTAAAGCTGTTCGATTGCTGGTAAAACAACTTTTATGAAATCCAAATAAGTGATTTGGAAAGGAGGATTTTATGAAGCAGACTGACATTCCTATTTGGGAACGTTATACCCTAACCATTGAAGAAGCGTCAAAATATTTTCGTATTGGCGAAAACAAGCTACGACGCTTGGCAGAGGAAAATAAAAATGCAAATTGGCTGATTATGAATGGCAATCGTATTCAGATTAAACGAAAACAATTTGAAAAAATTATAGATACATTGGACGCAATCTAGCGTCGCCAAAGGGTCTTGTATATGATAAAATAGTATTAAGTCGTATCAAGGCTCTTTCCATAAAGGAAAGGAGCAAATGCCATGTCAGAAAAAAGACGTGACAATAAAGGTCGAATCTTAAAGACTGGAGAGAGCCAACGAAAAGACGGAAGATACTTATACAAATATATAGATTCATTTGGAGAACCGCAATTTGTTTACTCGTGGAAACTTGTGGCTACAGACCGAGTACCAGCAGGAAAGCGTGATTGTATCTCACTTAGAGAGAAAATCGCAGAGTTACAGAAAGACATTCATGATGGTATTGATGTTGTAGGAAAGAAAATGACACTCTGCCAGCTTTACGCAAAACAGAACGCTCAAAGACCAAAGGTTAGAAAAAACACTGAAACTGGACGCAAATATCTTATGGATATTTTGAAGAAAGACAAGTTAGGTGTAAGAAGTATTGACAGTATTAAGCCATCAGACGCTAAAGAATGGGCTATTAGAATGAGTGAAAATGGTTATGCTTATCAAACCATCAATAACTACAAACGTTCTTTAAAGGCTTCATTCTATATTGCTATACAAGATGATTGTGTTCGGAAGAATCCATTTGACTTTCAACTGAAAGCAGTTCTTGATGATGATACTGTCCCTAAGACCGTACTAACAGAAGAACAGGAAGAAAAACTGTTAGCCTTTGCAAAAGCTGATAAAACCTACAGCAAAAATTATGATGAAATTCTGATACTCTTAAAAACAGGTCTTCGTATTTCAGAGTTTGGTGGTTTGACACTTCCAGATTTAGATTTTGAGAATCGTCTTGTCAATATAGACCATCAGCTATTGAGAGATACTGAAATTGGGTACTACATTGAAACACCAAAGACCAAAAGTGGCGAACGTCAAGTTCCTATGGTTGAAGAAGCCTATCAAGCATTTAAGCGAGTGTTAGCGAATCGAAAGAATGATAAGCGTGTTGAGATTGATGGATATAGTGATTTCCTCTTTCTTAATAGAAAGAACTATCCAAAAGTGGCAAGTGATTACAACGGCATGATGAAAGGTCTTGTTAAGAAATACAATAAGTATAACGAGGATAAATTGCCACACATCACTCCACATAGTTTGCGACATACATTCTGTACCAACTATGCAAATGCAGGAATGAATCCAAAGGCATTACAGTACATTATGGGACATGCTAATATAGCCATGACGCTGAACTATTACGCACATGCAACATTCGATTCTGCAATGGCAGAAATGAAACGCTTGAATAAAGAGAAGCAACAGGAGCGTCTTGTTGCTTAGTAGTACAAATGAATTTACTACTTATTTACCACTTCTGACAGCTAAGACATGAGGAAATATGCAAAGAAACGTGAAGTATCTTCCTACAGTAAAAATACTCGAAAGCACATAGAATAAGGCTTTACGAGCATTTAAGAAAATATAAAAAGATAATTAGAAATTTATACTTTGTTTTATTTAAAAAGAGATAGCCCAGATATTGAGCTATCTCTTTTATTATTGAACAAATTCAGCATTATGCTGCAGCTTGTTCTTCTTTGTATAATTTATTGTCATAGAATTTAATGAATGGGAAGTATACTAAGAAGGCTGCGATACCACAAATAAATGATACGACTAGCGCTTTCCAGTCACCACCTGATCCAATAAATGCACCGATACCAATTGGAGTTGGCCATGGCACTTGCGCAATTGGAGGAGCAATCATTTGTAATTTAATTGCAAAATAACCAATTGTAGCAGCTGTCATTGGTGCCAAGAAGAATGGAATAGCAACAAATGGGTTATACACTACTGGTAACCCAAAAATAATTGGTTCGTTAATATTAAAGAATGAAGGAACTAATGCCGCTTTACCTAACGCACCTAATTGAGCTGATTTTGCAAAGAATGCGATAAAAATACATAATCCTAAAGTAGAACCAGAACCACCCATTACAACGAATGAGTTTTGGAATTCACCAGCAAACGGAATGTGTGCACCTGCTTGGTTTGCTTCCATATTTGATAAAACAATTGGAGTTAATAGTCCACTTACGATATTTGCACCATGTATCCCTACAATCCATAAAGCATGGATAATAAAGTAAATAACCATTACCCCAATCCAAGTGTTGGTTAAATTAACAACAAATCCAAATGGAATGGCTACTAATTTGAATACATCTGTTTGGAAGAAGACTAAAATTCCTTCAATGAGTATCATCGCAAAAGCAATAAAGAATGTTGGAATCAAAGCGGTAAATGAACGAGAAACCCCTGCTGGAACGGTATCAGGCATTTTTACAATGATATTACGTTTGACACAGAATACATAAATTTTAACAGCAATAATACCCACGATAATTCCTGTAAAGATACCTGTTGAACCTAAGCGAGAGATTGTATTTCCCATTGTTACCCCGTTAATGGTGAAGGCTCCATTCTTTTCATCGACAATTTGTAATAGAGTCATCGTACCATCTTTGAAAATCAATTCTGGAATACACATGAAGAAAGCAAACATCGCTAGTAAAGCCCCTGTCAATGGGTTTACATCGATTTTTTCTTCATCATGATGAATCTTAGTATATTCATAGGCGAAAACAATACAAAAATATAATGCCAATATACCCATCGTTGCAGTATTAGCAACCATGTATAGCGAACTTACTTTGAAGAATGTTGCTTCAAAAAATCCACGTAAAAATTCCATTGTATCAGGTAAAATATTCAATACTAAGAACATCGATCCGACAATTGTAAATGGAATTGACGCCATCCCAGCGGCCATCACACCACGTACGATACGCCACTGACTCATCTTACCCATAGGACCCATTAAGTACTTTTCTAAAAATGCAAAAGCCTTGTTGTTTTCCATAAAAAAATCCCCTTTGTAATTTTTATTTTAAAGTTGCTTCATATTCTTTGATGATAGTTAACGCACGATCTTTATCTTGTTCAATCGCATGAATTCTTTTTTCTAAAATGACACACCCAGCTAATCCTAACCCAAGCCATAAAAGCATCGGTATCATCCCTTTTGCAGACATAAATGGAAATAGTTGGTCAGAAAAAGGCGTCAAATAGCTTAAAATCCCCACAAGATTGACCAAACCTTGAGCGTAATAATAATATTTTGCAAAGGGTAGTCGACTTTCCTTGTGCCAATATTTTTTCACTTGTTCAATTACCACCAAAATCCCCGCTAAAAATAGAGTTATTGGAATAATGGCTGTCATTTGATGATAACCAATTAGTAAAAACGCCCAATGCATGTTACTGAAGAAGTAAGCAGCCGTCATGTAGCGAATGAGCAAATAACGATTGAAATACATGGTGTTCAAGCTCGTTTCCTGTCTTCTTTGTTTTAAAGCAATCTTTTCTTGATTAACCATTCTCATACTCCTCCAGTAGCATTTATCATTGTTTACTTCACTAAAAATAGAAGCAACTTAAAATCTAAAATAAATTTTCGCCATTTGAAGCAATGACTTCTTTATACCAGTTGAAAGATAATTTAGGTGAACGCGCATAAGTACCGTTACCTTCATCGTCTTTATCTACATAAATAAAGCCATAACGTTTACGCATTTCTCCTGTACCGGCTGACACTAAATCGATACAGCCCCAAGGAGTGTAGCCCATCAAATCAACACCATCTTCATCCACGGCTTTGATCATTTCTTTAATATGGGCACCTAAATATTCGATACGATAATCATCATGCACCATACCATCTTCTTCGACCTTATCAATCGCGCCAAAACCATTTTCAACAATGAATAATGGCAAATGATACATATCAGTAAACCAATTCAAGCTGTAACGCAAGCCTTGTGGATCAATTTGCCAATCCCATTCACTCGCTTTGACATATGGATTTTTTACTAAGTCTTCTGTTTCAAGGTAATCAAAGTGTGGATTATTTTTGCGATGACTATCAATCGCAAAGGACATATAATAACTAAATCCGATATAATCAACCGTACCTTCACGTAAGATTTGTTCATCTTCTTTAGTGAAGTCGACCTTGATACCTTTACGTTCCCAGTATTTCAAAATATGATTTGGATAGAAACCATGGACATGAACATCAGCGAAGTAATAACGTTTTTCCATCGCTTTTTGCGCCATCAAGATATCAGCTGGTTTACAGGTAGCTGGATAAATCGGACACATCGCAATCATACAACCGATTTCAAAATTAGGGTTGATTGCTTTACCGGCTTTGACTGCTAATGCTGATGCCACTAACTCATAGTGTGCAGCTTGATACATAATCGCTTCACGGTCATCGCCTTCTTTATAAACAATTCCTGAGTTGGTAAATGGGGCGAAATCTTCTTGATAATTTGCTTGGTTATTGATTTCATTAAAAGTCATCCAATATTTCACTTTATCTTTATAGCGTTCAAAACAAACCGTTGCAAAACGAACAAAGAAATCAATGGTCTTGTGGTTCGTAAAGCCACCATATTCTTTGACTAAATGGAATGGCAACTCAAAGTGAGATAAAGTGACGACTGGTTCGATGCCGTGTTTTAGACATTCATCAAACAAATCATCATAAAATTGTAGACCCGCTTCATTTGGCTCTAACTCATCGCCTTTTGGAAAAATACGTGTCCAAGCAATCGAAGTACGGAAACACTTGAAGCCCATTTCTGCAAATAAGGCGATATCTTCTTTGTAGTGATGATAAAAATCAATCGCTTCATGGTTTGGATAATACTTACCTGGTAAGACGCCATCCGTAATTTCACGTGGTACTCCATGACGACCCGCAGTCATCACATCGGCGACACTCATTCCCTTTCCGCCTTCTTGCCAAGCGCCTTCTAATTGATGGGCAGCCACCGCACCGCCCCATAAAAAATTTTCTGGTAATTTTGTCATTGCGATTCGCTCCTTAAGCACTTTTTGTAAAACGCTTTCTCATTACACCCATAAGTTTAATTGATTGGTACAAATTAGTCAAGTGCTAATCAATTAAAAATATTATTTTTCTAAAACAATATTCGATCAAGTGTTTATCCTTAGACTTTACATAATGTATTTTATAATTTAAAAAAACAGTTTTCGTTATTTAGAGGGTTAAAAATAAAATTCACAGCACCCAGCACAAAAAAAGAAGCCCCTATTGAAAGAAGCTTCCGGAGTGGTTTTATTTGCGTTTGAGTTTGAATTTTGTCCATGGTTGAATAAATGGTAGTAAAATTTGCTCTTCTTTGGCGATTTGGCCGACTTTATTTTTACGAGAATCTTCGTGCGCGGTCAAGACAATCTGTAATTCATTCTTGTAACGATCAAAGGCATCATTGCCAATCACGACATCCCCATAAGCAAAAGACGCTTGATGGTCATGTGCAGGATTAGCCACATCTTTGTAAATGACGCGTGGCTGAGAAGAACGGACCGCAAATTCATTAATATCTCCGCGTCGCACATGTTGCGGATAATCAATAATTTTTTCTTCAATTGGTGAGATGTCCGGCACTGTTTCAACTGTCAATTCGATTTGATAACGATTGACTTGCGATAAAGCCACTAATTCTTCCTCACTCGCATAAGCATTACCGATAATCACCACATCGATTAAATCAGTCGCAAATAAATGTTTGGCTTGGACGTCAATCGGTAAATCACGGTGCATTTCTAAAGTAGGCAGACCATCATTGACATTCCAAGGGCCTAGATTGCCAACATGACTGGAAACAAACGCCGCAGTCTTAATGCCTTGTGCTTTATAATGACGCGAACAATCGATAAAGAAATCATAACCTAAGCCGGTATTGCGTTGCGGATAGAAATTATGACAGCCGTAAATAAATGGTCGATTAGCTTGGTAAGAAAGCATATTTTCCAGTTGTAAGACGTTATTGCTCATATTTAATTCGATATTTAATTGGTATGGATTATACGTCAACATCGCCTCGGTAGCGCTATCAAAACTTTCATCTAAGCGGACAATATCTGCGCCTAGTTCCGCAAAAAAGCCTAAATCCTGATAAGATATACCAAGCTGAGAGAAAATCGCCGGTGAAACATCCAAACTCACTTCAAAGCCTAACTCTTTGGCATAATGGATAATCGATTGGAACTTCGCCTTGACTGCTTCTTTGCCTTCGCTGACTTCTAGCATGCTCATAAATAGCCGCGTAAACCCTAATTCAGCCGCGCGTTTGAGATATTGGCGGTCTTTTTGGACATCACTGTGATCTGGATAGATAGAAACTCCTAATTCGCGTTTCAAAATAATACCTCCTAACAAAAAAGGGGACTTATAAACTTGCCCCCTTTAATGATTTTATTCTGCTAATTTGGCTTTAATTTCAGCTAATTCTTGATGGATAGCCACCACTTCACCAGCTAAGTCCTTGAAGGTAATCGCATTCATTAAGTGGTCTTGTGAATGAACTGTTAATAAATGCACTTCTACTGGATGACCGGCTGCTTCTTGAGCTAGCATTTCTGTTTGGGAATTATGTGCTTCTAATAAGGCTTCATCGGCTTCTTTTAGTTTTTCTTGTGCTTCGTCAAATTTGCCTTCTTTGGCTGCATAAATCGCTTCAAATGCTAAACTCTTGGCATTCCCACCATTGATAATTAGCCCCATGGTAGCCATTAGTTGTTCTTGGTCACGTTGTTCTTTTGTTTTTTCCTCTGCCATTTTATCCCTCTTTACCTAATTATTTACCCATTAAATCATAGGCTTGAGCAACGACTGCGGCACCGTCCATCATACCGTATGCACGCATATCGATGACTGCTAAAGGAATATCTGCGCCATTGTTACGGCCAGCTAATTTTTTCTTGAAGTCGTTTTGCATATAACGAACTTGTGGGCCTAATAATACCACGTCAATTTTCTTTGAATCTAATTCATGATCCGCTTCACTCGCTGAAACGGCAAAAATTTCTGCGTCTTTCCCTTGTTTTTCGGCAGCTTCTCTCATTTTTGTCACTAATAAACTGGTAGACATTCCTGCTGCACAACATAACATAATTGTTTCTTTTGCCATAATAATTCCTCCTACGCACATCTTTCGTCTAAATGCAAACGTTTTCTGATTACACAATAGTTATAACATATTGGTACAAATTTTTCAAGTAGGAATAAATAAAAATATTCACACCCCTTTCATAAAAAATCAGCTACCTACCTTTTACCCAGATAGCTAGCTGATTTTCCTACTTATTTAAATATACGTTTAGAATTTGAAGATTTTTTTGAACACTTTGCGAATGGTTTGTTTCGCACTACCAAAACGAAAACTCCCTTGAATTTCGATGCTGTGTTTCTTTTGTTGATTTTCTTTTGCCATATTCCAACACTCCTTTTTATAACGTATTTAAATCAATGACCTCATCATACAATCCAGCTAGTTTAGGATTTAAATGATGGGTAATCATAATAACGGTGTGATTAGGCAAGGACAATAGATACCGTTCAATTTGTTCAGCTGTGTCTTTATCTAAATTAGCTGTTGTTTCATCCAATAACAGAATCGGTGTATCTCGCAGTAAAGTTCTAGCTAAAGCCAAGCGTTGTTTTTGTCCACCTGATAGCTCTAATTCACTTGGACCGAGCTGAGTCGCTAATTGTTGAGGCAATTGCGTAATGACCTGAGAGAATTGCGTAGAGGTTAAGACTTGCTGCAATTGTTGGCTACTAAAATCTTGAAGTAAAGTTAAGTTTTCCTCAATACTCGCTTCAAAGACATACGGTACTTGGTCAACGTAACTAATTTCTTCATGAATTTGCTCGGCGGATAACTCCATATAATCCACACCACCAATGGTCAACTTGCCATTAGTAGGAGAAATCTTACCCGTTAATAGGTGGAACAAGGTCGATTTGCCCGAACCACTCACTCCAGTAATTACATATTTTTTTCCAGTTTCAAAGGTTAGATTCAGTTGATTAAATATCACGTTATCTTCATATGAAAAATCAACATTTTCCAATTGCAAAGTATGATCGGGCAGTTTTTGATTGATTATTTGCTGCTTTTCTTTTCGTTGCAGCGGTTCATACTTTTCAAAAATCGGTTGAACACTGCTAATCATAATCAAACAGTTCGCCAAATTCCCCATTGCATTCATCACGTTGGCACTTAGATTTTCAATAGTCAAAAAAGCGCCAAATGAAATAATACTGCGAAAAATCAACCAACCACTGTATCCGGTAATCACGATTTGACTAAAAACATTGGCAAATGAACTGAGAAAAGTCGAAAAGGCATGCACTTTTGCCGCACGGACATTCCGTTTGGCTAACTGTAGACTGAATTGTTGTACTTTTTTGGGTAAATAACTTAACGCATTAAGTACATATAACGTTGCATAGCCCTGAAACACATTGCTCATCTTGCCGGTAAAGTGTTCGTTTTCGACGGTTAACTCTTGGAAACGCTGCATGAGCGGGTTGTTCGCTAATCGTGGTAAGTAAAGGGTGAATAAACTTAAAAGTGCAAAAACAATCATTAGGGAATAATGCATTTTGACTAACACCACAATCGAAAAGAGCAGCATCGTGAAGTGCTCGACCATTTGATAGACAGCAGGAAATCCTTGATCGGCTATCATTTGCATATCATTCGTCATCCACGAAACAAAACTTCCCGCACCTTTTGCTTGATTTTGTTGATAGGAGGTTTGTGTCAATTTTTCCGTTAAATGAATGCGCAAATCATTAATCATTTTTTGAATAACATATTCTTGAAACCAACTATTCAATCCACTAATCGCACAAGCCAAAGTATAAATAACACCTTGCAATAACAAATAAAACAAAAACTGCTGCCAATGTTTTGCAAGCAATTCATTCGTAATCGTTGTTAATAAAACAGCAGAATAGATTTTCAGGCCTGAGGAAGTCACAATCATCAACATAACCAACACATTGAGTCCCTTACGCTGTAAAAAACACCTTTTCATTTCATTCCTCCGTTTCTGAAGTTAAATAAAATTCATTATTTACAAAAAAGATTATTCTAGCTAGAGTTTCAAAAAGTGATAAAATTTCATTTTTTACATAATACCACAGGATAGATTATAAAACAATAAGAATTATTAGATTTTTCACACTAATATAATTATCTATTAATTTAATATAAACACAGATATTTTTCTTTTATGGACTATCGACATCTACTTTGCTTTTCGTTTACTTTTCATTGCAACTTCTTGCATTCATCGCTATAATGAATTGACTAAATAAAAAAGTGAGGGAATGCCTTGTTAACAGTAAGTGATGTTAGTTTACATTTTTCAGATCGCAAATTGTTTGATGAAGTGAATATTAAGTTTACCCCGGGGAATTGCTACGGTTTAATCGGTGCGAATGGTGCGGGGAAATCTACCTTTTTAAAAATTTTAGCGGGTGAGTTACAACCTTCAACCGGTGTGGTAACACTTGGGCCAGATGAACGTCTTGCCGTCTTAAAACAAAATCATTTCGACTATGAAGAATATCCAGTGATTGAAACAGTCATCATGGGGCACAAACGTCTCTATGACATTATGAAGGAAAAAGACGCTATCTATATGAAACCTGATTTTTCTGATGAAGATGGGATTCGCGCGGCAGAATTGGAAGGCGAATTTGCCGAACTAAATGGTTGGGAAGCTGAAATGGAAGCAGCGGTGTTATTGCAAGGGTTGAATATTCCAGATGAATTGCACCATGTAACGATGAGCGAATTAGCAGCCGGGCAAAAAGTGAAAGTCCTCTTGGCTCAAGCATTATTTGGTAAACCGGATGTATTATTATTAGACGAACCGACCAACGGCTTAGATATCCAGTCGATTAGTTGGTTAGAGGAGTTTTTAATTAACTTCGAAAATACCGTCATTGTGGTTTCCCATGACCGTCATTTCTTAAATAAAGTCTGCACCCACATGGCGGACCTTGATTTTGGCAAGATTAAGCTATATGTTGGGAACTATGATTTCTGGTTAGAATCTAGCCAATTAGCGGCCAAAT
>JAEWFE010000235.1 GCA_023389005.1 Bacillota bacterium | reverse complement strand
TTTTAGGAAGTCAATTAGCCGTTCATCCAATTACAATCCTATTTGTATTATTAACTTCAGGAAAATTATTTGGCCTAGTCGGTGTGGTTTTAGGGATTCCGACCTATGCTGTATTAAAAGTAGTGATAAGCAATATCTTCCAATGGTATCAAGCACGTTCGCGGTTGTATGAAGAAATTGAAAATTCACAAGAAGAATAAAAAAAGAGGTTCTGCGATATTTTGCAGGACCTCTTTTTAAAATGTAAGTTTTATGCAGCTTTTTTGAAGGCTTTCACACCACCGATAATGTGTGTGGCTTTGAAACCATTGTTACGTAAAAATTCAGCGATGATCTCTGAACGACGGCCTGAATGGCTAAGTACGTAATATTGTGTTTCAGCGTTTAATTCATTTAATCGGTTAGGTAAACTTGTTGTAGGCATGGCAACAGTATTTGGCAAGCTAAATTCAGCAATTGCCGCTTTGTCGCGAATGTCTAATACGACCACATCTTCATTTCCTACAATTGCTTGAAAATCTTGAATAGTAATTGAATGCATGACTCTACCTCCTAGATATATTTTTATTTTCAAAAAGTCAACATCATAATTAAAGTAAAGAGAACTAAAATCTTTCTCTTATGTTGAAACATTTTAGGAGATTTTGAATGAAATTGCAAGTAATTTTCCTTACGCTTTCAGAAAAACGTAATATCCTTAATAAAAAGGTAATAATGCTGTCTGTTATATACAAATAAGTCTTGACAGAAATTGAGTGATTTTGAAAAAAGCGTGTTTTTCATGAAAAGTTCTTGCATTTTACGCATAAATCAAGTAAAGTAAATTTGTGTGTAAAAACACCTCCATTACTTGGTTTTGCGAATCACCAACGCTTTACTCAGTTTTCGGAGCAATATATTAGAAAGATAGGTGTAATGAAATGGCAATTTCAAAAGAATTAAAAAATGAAATCATGAAAAAATATGCACGTCATGAAGGTGACACTGGTTCTCCAGAAGTACAAATCGCTGTATTAACAGAAGAAATCAACCACCTAAATGAACATGCTCGCCAACACAAAAAAGACCACCATTCATATCGTGGACTAATGAAAAAAGTTGGTCACCGTCGTAACTTATTAGCATACTTACGTCAAAAAGATGTGCAACGTTACCGCGAATTAATCCAATCATTAGGATTACGTCGTTAATCGACTCAGAAGAAAAAGTGAGGTTCACACTGAATCTCACTTTTTTTGTAAAAGGTAGTCAAACAGTAAGATGAAATGCGGATAGATAAGCTAACGAGAATATCTTACACTAAGCTACTTTACACTGGAAAAAGTTATTAAGTGGGAAAATGTACCCACTAAAAATTGATTGAAAATTTAATCACTGGGGTTTCTTTGTCTTACTACTAACCAAAGGAAAGGGAACAAATTTTTGTGCGTTTTCCTTTGTTTAGTAGCAAGTCCCCCGGTAAGAAAGGAAAAATTATGACAAAACAAGTATTTTCAACCACTTGGGGAGGCCGCCCGCTATCAGTTGAAATCGGTCAATTAGCAAAACAAGCCAATGGTGCTGTTTTAGTTCGTTATGGAGATACTGTGGTACTAAGTGCAGCAGTTGCCTCAAAAGAAGCCAAAGATGCTGACTTCTTCCCATTAACTATTAATTATGAAGAAAAAATGTATGCAGTCGGTAAAGTTCCAGGTGGCTTTATCAAACGTGAAGGTCGTCCATCGACAGAAGCTACCTTAACTGCACGTTTGATTGACCGTCCTATTCGTCCAATGTTTGCGGAAGGTTTTAGAAATGAAGTTCAAGTAACTAATATCGTCATGAGTGTGGAACAAGACTGCTCACCAGCAATGGCCGCAATGTTAGGTTCCTCTTTAGCACTTTCTATTTCAGATATTCCATTTGATGGGCCGATTGCCGGTGTTCAAGTGGGTCGTGTCAATGGCGAATATGTATTGAATCCTACTATTGAACAACAAGAGCAATCAGATATCGATTTAACAGTTGCCGGCACGAAAAAAGCGATTAACATGGTAGAATCAGGCGCGAAAGAAGTGTCTGAAGAAGATATGTTAGGTGCATTATTATTTGGTTTTGAAGCTATCAAAGAAATGGTGGCGTTCCAAGAAGAAGTAGTGAGCCAAGTTGGTAAAGAAAAGATGGAAGTTGTGTTATTACAACTTGATCCAGTATTGAAAAAAGCTATTTATGACGCAAACTACCAAACAATGAAAACCGCTGTCTTAACAGAAGAAAAATTAGCGCGTGAAGAAGAAATCGAAAACGTCAAAGCAATGATTATTGCCGAATATGAAGCCATCGCCGCTGATATTGAAGACGAAGAAGAAGCAAGTCAATTATTAAAAGAAGTCAAACAAATCACGGAAGACCTAGAAAAAGATGTCGTTCGTGAATTAATTACGATTGATAAGATTCGTCCAGATGGTCGTAAGCTAGATGAAATTCGTCCATTATCTTCTGAAGTAGCCTTATTACCACGCGTGCATGGTTCAGGCTTATTTACTCGTGGCCAAACTCAGGCATTATCAGCTTGTACTTTAGCGCCATTGGGTGAACATCAAGTAATCGATGGGTTAGGTGTTCAAGAGTCTAAACGTTTCATCCATCATTATAACTTCCCACAATTTTCAGTTGGGTCTGTTGGTCGTGCTGGTTCTCCTGGTCGTCGTGAAATCGGACATGGTGCTTTAGGTGAACGTGCTTTAGCGCAAGTCATTCCAAGTGAACAAGACTTCCCATACACGATCCGTTTAGTTGCCGAAGTATTAGAGTCTAATGGTTCTTCTTCTCAAGCAAGTATTTGTGCCGGTACACTCGCTTTAATGGATGCTGGGGTACCAATCAAAGCGCCAGTAGCCGGTATTGCGATGGGGTTAGTTTCTGATGGTGAAAACTATACAATCCTAACCGATATCCAAGGTTTAGAAGACCATCTAGGAGACATGGACTTCAAAGTAGCTGGTACCAAAGACGGGATTACCGCTTTACAAATGGATATTAAGATTCAAGGGATTACCGAACAAATCTTAACTGAAGCTTTAGAACAAGCGAAAAAAGCGCGTATGGAAATCTTAGCTGAGTTAACTTCAACAATTAGTGAACCTCGTAAAGAATTAAGTCCATATGCGCCTAAGATTGAAATGATTCAAATCGATCCAGCTAAAATTAAAGATGTCATCGGTAAAGGTGGCGAAACAATCAATAATATCATCGAACAAACAGGCGTAAAAATTGATATTGACCAAGATGGTAATGTCTCAATTGCTTCATCTGATGCCGAAATGATTGCTAAAGCGATTGAAATCATTGAAGAAATCACAAAAGAAGTAGAAGTGGGCCAAGTTTATCTTGGAAAAGTCGTTCGTATTGAAAAATTCGGTGCGTTTGTCAATTTAATCAAAGGTAAAGATGGCTTAGTACACATCTCTCAATTGGCTAATGAACGTGTGAATAAAGTGGAAGATGTCGTGAAATTAGGCGATGAAATCTTAGTTAAAGTAACAGAAATCGATGATAAAGGACGTATTAATTTATCACGTAAAGCTTTACTAAACGAAGAAGAATAATTGATGTAATTCATAAATAGAAGAAAGTATTGGTTTTTAGGGAAATCCTGGAGACAATACTTTCTTTTTTATACTTATTCTAAAAAGTTAAAAAATTTTTCGCGAAATGAGTGCAATTGATTTGAATATCATTCTCAATTAGTCTAAAATAAAAAAGAACATTATAAAAGGGGGCAATGAGATGTCAACATTAGAAATTAAAGACTTACATGTTTCAATTGA
>JAEWFE010000157.1 GCA_023389005.1 Bacillota bacterium | reverse complement strand
CTTCGCGGTAAGTCATACCATACCAGGTGTCTTCACTCTTGATGACTTTGACTTGGATTTCATCTTTGGCTAATAATTCACCCACCAAGATTGGCAATAGGTATTCGCTGCCTGTTGGATCTTGAGGCACTTCCTTTTCAAAGAATGCTTCAAAACCTTTTTCTAATACTGGGATGAAATCAGGTGTTAAGGCCCACATATTCATCGATACTAATGATTCTACATCTAGTGCGCGGCCATTTGATTCAGCACCGTCTGCTGTTTTGACGATATTTTTGGTTTCAACGACATCGCTTAGGTACCCGTCTTTCATATGACAGATTCCACGAGTGACGCCACCATTATCTGATAAGGTATTTTTCAAGATAAAGCCGGCCATGCAGTAAGTTGGATTTTCTTGAATTAAGTAATCGTGTAATTGTTGATAAATTTCTTGTCCATAGTAATCATCGGCATTGATAACCACAAATGGCTCGGTTAAGTGTTCTTTCGCAGCTAAAACGGCTTGTCCTGTTCCCCATGGTTTGGTGCGTTCAGCTGGTAGTTCACCTGGAATATTTTCTAATTCTTGATACGCATAGGCAACTTTAACATTATGTAAGGCACAGACTTTCTCGATACGATCGCCAATGACTTCTTTAAATTCTTTGGCAATGTCTTTACGGATAATAAACACGATTTTCGTAAATCCAGCCTTAATCGCATCATGTATGCTGTAATCCATAATAATATGTTTGTTTTCATCGACGGTTTCTAATTGTTTGATACCCCCGCCAAAACGACTGCCAATCCCTGCAGCCATAATCACTAGTGTAGTATCCATTTTTTCAACTCCTAACTTAGAAATACCTATTCAGTATAACATACGTAAGCGTTAAAAACTATGGCATTTTGCTATTTTCCAATATCATAACAATTATTTTTTAGGCGTTGATTGCATAAATAAGATACTGATTATTTCCATCGGTATTCAGGATAACTATTTTCCCATGGCTTTTCATTTTTTATTTTTTGCTTGTGTGGAAAGTGAAATTGGATTTTTTCTTTTCGCTCATGATCATAGACAACTAAAGCGATAGAATCTTGTGTGAAACGATAATATTGATAACTGAAGCGACTATCATTTGCTACAGGCTCCTGTAATAAGATTTTTTTTGCATATTCTTTTAGTTCCATGTTATCCCTGCTTTTTCAAATATTGGTTTTATCCTTGCTGTTGTGTGGATGGTAGGTTGTTATCTAAATTCAAGTTTTTTCGTGAAAAAGCCTTGCACGTTATCTCAAAATCTGATACAATCAATTCTGTTGTTAAGCTTCTGTCATAGTAGCTCAGCTGGATAGAGCATTCGCCTTCTAAGCGAACGGTCGGGGGTTCGAATCCCTCCTGTGACGCTAACACATCCCTCTGGAAGATTTCCAGGGGGTTTTTTGTTTTTTCAAAATTCATTCTAACTTGTCCAATAAAACAAGCAGCCACACCATCCATTGTAACTGCTTGGAATTTTTTTATTTCGTTAAATCGATTTTTTTACCGACTGTATAGATAATCAATGAACCCACAGCCATCGCAATAAATTCACCGACACCAATTGTTAACCAGCTATAGAAAAATGGTAAGCCCGCAACAAAGGTTAATTCAGCGGCAATAGTGAACATAGAAACGGCACAAATAATAGTACTTACTGCCATTTTTTGTTTCATAGATTTCATATTTTCAGTGACTTTCACGTTAATTAACAACACGAAAAGCGTAGAAAGTGTGCCAACCACTAAATCAATAGGTCCAACTTGTGAAAATAAATTTGAAATGAATACGCCGACTGTGACTGCCCAGATATAGCGTTTGTTGTATAGTGGTAAAAAGTTAAACATTTCAGCGATTCGTACTTGAATAGCGCCATAACTAAATGGTGCCAGTACTACGGTGAGGGCGACATATAAAGCCGCGACGATTGCAGATTTTGCCAATTCGAGCGTTTTGCTGTTGGCGATTGTTTGAGGTTTTTCTTGATGCATAAATAAACTCTCCTTTGCAAGATTCATCATCTTGGTAATAAGCTGCGACTAAAGGATGGAAGTTTCGCAGTGTGGTCATCCACGAAAGCTATCTTATCACAATCACTAAAAATTGCAAGGATAGATGTAGCGTCTATCTGCACACTACTATTCATTTTTAGTTTTTCAAATACAAAAAATCTTTCCAACATTATCGCTGGAAAGACTCTATATTCCGAAAATATCTATTCATTTTTTAAGCAGATGTTGCGCATGGACAATCGTTTGTCTAGTTCCTTTCTTCAACCTCGTCTATCATTTGTTGGATTTCTTCATCGGTAAGGTCATCTTTAAATGCACTTTTAACAAATTGAAAAATAAAACTAGGGGCAGCATTATTCGCTTTAAATGCAATAATAATATTTCTCGCATTTCGATTTCTTTCTTCTATTCTTCCTTCTTTAATTCCAATTAAGCGTTCATCTTTAAGTCTTGTTTCGTAGTCCATTAACTCTCGCCTCTTTTCTGGATTTTGGTTATAATAATCAATTTCAGAATACAGACGATAATATTTACTCGTTTTCTTCAACCTCGTCTATCATTTGTTGGATTTCTTCATCGGTAAGGTCATCTTTAAATGCACTTTTAACAAATTGAAAAATAAAACTAGAGGTAGCATTATTCGCTTTAAATGCAATAATAATATTTCTCGCATTTCGACTTCTTTCTTCTTTTCTTCCAATTAATCGCTCGTCTTCAAGTCTTGTTGCATAGTCCATCAGTTCTCGCCTCTTTTCTGGATTTTGGTTATAATAATCAATTTCTTTCATTAACTTACTTGCTAGTGGATTGGTTTGATTTGGTTTTTGATTCATCACATCAATTATTCCTGCCAAATCACTTGATACTTCACCTTTCGTACCTTTAGCGTTGATAAAAAGTACATGTGATTGTGTATCTAAGCGCAAATCACGGATACTGTCTTCATATTGATGAAATTGGTAGCGGCGTAATCCATAGCCAAACGGATCAAACGCACATAAGAAAATAACAAAACTTTCTTTCAACTCATGGAAGGTTTGTCCTTTCGTTAAGGTTTCATTATCAATTTGTGATTGATAGTATCTGGTACGTTTTCCTAAATCGCCGGTATTTTCCACCTGCATTTCAACATCATAATAACGTTTTTGATCGTCTTGCACCACGGCATCAAATCTGACACCGCGAGCGGAGGTTACTGGGGTAATGTCGTGCTGGGCCTCTTTGTGAACAATGCTAGTAATGTTTAGTTCAGGCAAAATCGCGCGGATAATCGCTAAACAGTTCTCATCACTTTTCATAACCCAACCAAAGATGATATCATTGGTTAACCCAAAATACACCTGGTTTTTATTTTCTTTTTCCATGGAAATATCCTTTCTTCCTCCACAAATTTATTATACTATAAAACCTTTTCATTGGATATCAAAAGAAGCATAAACAGCCAAACCAACAGGGGATATACAAAGTTGTAAACAAGATAACTAATACTGTTTTGCACTCAAAAAATTCGAAAAACTTCTAGCATAATATTGGAGATAATAAATTCTGACGTCGAGTTTAAACCATTAATAAATCATAAGTTTTTCCTCCACTTATTAAATACGCAAAATTTCCACAAAAGCGCGAAAAAAACCTCCCAAAATTTTGGAAGGCGTGTGAATTTATTTTCATATTTTAGACATGCACTTTCCGCTTCTTTGTTTCACATACAACACTTTTGAACGACCATCAAACACGGCTATTCGTTAGCGCGCAAGGCTTACGGCGATTTTTACAACTTACAACTGTCAAACTCGAGATTATACATGTAAACCATGCTATTTTACAAGTTAAAGCACAAAAACAAGCCACAAAAGTAGTTGAAATATCTTTGTGGCTTGAAAATATTTTATTTGATTGTCCAGCCGCCATCAAAAGGAACGATGGCACCGTGAAGATAACTACTTTTTTCACTGGCTAAAAACAAAGTAAGCTCGGCGACTTCAGCAGCTTTGGCCCAACGTTTCACAGGCGTTTCCTCCGCAACCCATTTTGCCATCGCACCATCGCCTGCAAAATCAGCAGCATTCATTGGGGTTTGAATCGCACCTGGAGCAATGGCCTTAACAGAAATGTGGTCTTTCCCATGATCATAAGCAAGTTGTTTGGTTAGTCCAGCAATGGCATGCTTAGAAGCAGTATAGCTCACACCGCCCCCACCTGCAACAAGGCTAGCAACCGAAGCCATATTAATAACTACGCCACCACCAGCTTGTATCATTTGCGGAATCACTAACTTACAAAAATAAAACATACTATCCAAATTTGTCCGCAATACCTGATGCCACTGATCGATTGAGGTCTCGGCTATGGTTGCATAATTATCTAGGACACCTGCCGTATTTAGCAAAATATCCACTTTACCAAAATGTTGACAGCACTTTTCTACGGCTTGTTTACAGACTTGACTATCGCTCACATCCCCTTGAAAATAAACAAAGTGAGGACTATCCACAAGATTTTCCGGCATTTCTTGGCAATCCACCCCAAAAACTTTGGCACCATTAGCTAGAAAAATCTTCGCCTGTGCCAAACCAATTCCTGATGCCACCCCTGTAACAAGCACGACTTTATCGTTAAATTCACTCATTTGGCATATTCCACAATTTGCCAGTCGTCAGCTAAAATATCACAAACTGTTGGGGCAAAACTTGAAAATCCTTCATCTGAGGTTTTGATTAATAAATAAGGTGTCACTGGTGATTCATCATAAGTTTGTCCTGATACTAAAGTGACATAAAGTTCAAAACCACTCCAACCTTGTCGAATGATTTTCGCTCCTTTTTTTAATTCTGGCAATACTTCTTCAAATGTCATGTTATCCTTCCTCCGATATCCGTAATGTTGTGGTATCTATTTCATCCACTTCCTTGGTAATCAAAGCAATACCATCCCCTAAAGGTACAAGTGAAGTCGTTAAATCAGGGTGGGTATTAATCACTTGTAAAAATTCATTTAGTTTACGATGAATGGCACGTTTCCCACGAGGAATGCTTTCATAAGGATCTAAAATGGTGCCTCCCTGGAAAATATCATCAACCATTAGCACGCCACCTTTTTTCAATAAGCGTAGACACTCTGGCAAGAACTCGATGTATTTTGACTTGGCGCTATCCATAAAAATAAAATCATATGGACCCGTCAATGTAGGTAAGATATCCGCTGCTTGGCCTTCCAAAAGTGTGACTTTATCCGTTAAGCCAAGACGTTCGTAGGTTTTTTTGGCCTTTTCAATCATGACATCGAAGCGATCAATGGTAGTCACATGACCCTCTTCGCCGACAAATTGTGCCATTAAACTAGAAGAAAAACCAATCGCACAACCTATTTCTAATATATTTTGTGGCTTGATTTGGCCCAGTAAAAATTGCATAAAGACCACGGTTTCATGCGGAATAATGGGCACTTCTTGTTCATTGGCCTCACGTTCGACCTTGCCCAGCTCACCGGCTAAAGGTTTTTGTGCCGTTCTTAGGTATTGGACTAATTCTTTCATCACCACAGGACGGTGCATCATTTCATTTCTCAAATTATTAATTCCTTTCCTTTGATTATCAACTTCCTCTATTATAGCGAACGCCGTGTTTCTTTACAACAGTCAGGAATCATCCAGTGAAGTAAAGGAATACTAAAGATGAAACAATTAATTTTTAGTATACGTTCCTACTTCAATAGCGTAATCAATAACATGTTGAACAAGTAACTCCATATTTGTTTTCTTACATTTCTTACAATCCTCAAGAAATTTTTCAACACTTTCTACAGTTCCACCATCACTAAACATTCGAGTATAAGCTTTATTCTTATCTCGTTTATGTTTTGGTGGATTATATCCCATACTCCCTATTACTTCTTCCAAATTGCCATCATTATATAGAGGTACAATTGATTTTGCAAACTTAAACTTAGAGAATAAATTACCATTTTTATAATTATCAACCACGTTCGAATCATTTACGTCATCTAAGTCCATTAGAATAAAAATTTTTAACTTTACT
Organism: Bacillota bacterium; assembly: GCA_023389005.1. Taxonomy (GTDB): domain Bacteria; phylum Bacillota; class Bacilli; order Lactobacillales; family Enterococcaceae; genus Enterococcus_E. The sequence goes on along the minus strand of JAEWFE010000157.1, from coordinate 2,456 downwards.
GGATATTTCTGCACATATTCAATTTCACCTAATTCATCTAACTGTTTCTTGGTACTTAAGTATGTATTTAAAAATCTATCTAAAGACTTACCTATTTGAATACTATTTTTACCCTTATTTTCAGACATTATTTCAATTGGTATTCTTAGATTTTGTTTTAGATACTCAACAATTTTTACTTCACTTCGTCCATGACACACCACAATCGTACGCAAAGGTCTTACTGAAGGCTTTCTTTTCATTATTCGTCCTCCAATAATTCAGCAAAATCAATGCTTCCAGGATATGGTGTCCCCCCAAAATAGCCTTTTAAATATTGATTTTGAATATTATGATTTGTTTGGGTTTGGAAATGATCCAGTGAAGTGATACTTTTTTTCCCTTGGGCATCTATATTTATCAAATACATATTACTTTTTTCAAAATGCTGCATCAAAAATGTATTATGTGTCGTGAAAATCAACTGTCCACCTAATGAATCTAACGTACTCTCAAGTGCTGATTGAATGGTCAAATCATGAATCCCCTCATCTATTTCATCTACAGCAACCACATTTCCTGCTGTAGCGCTCAGTAAAATATATAAAATGTTGGCTAATTTTTTTGTTCCACGAGATTCTAATTTAAAAGGTATTTTTCGAATTTTCCCTTCAATTAATTTATAAATAAATAAATTATATAGTATTTGATTTCCTTCCTCGCGAATATCATATTTTACTTCTTTAATATCAGCATACAATTCAGTAAAAAATGTATCTAAGGCTATTTCCGTATTTTCCAATCGTGGTAAATCAGGTATTGCAATTTTTCCACTAACAATATCAGGTAAAAAACGTTGTGGCATTTTCACTTGTGTAGAAGTCTGAGTAGAATAACCAATATTTTCAAAAAAGTTGATAACCGTAAATAAATTACTATTCACATTTTTATGAATATAATCAACATTTACATTGTCCTTGAAATCATTTAATATTGCCAAAAGTGAATGTAATCCCCAATTCTTTTCAATCGCATTACCTAAATCTTTCAATAAGCCTTCATTTTTAATAACGTTTTTGCTAAATTCATATTTTATTTCATGATTATGCCGCATTATTTCATACATTGTTCCAACATTGCTATTTAAAACAAATTGCATTTTTTCATATATTAATTGATTTTCCTTATTAAACGCTAAAGCATAATATCCAGACTTACCATTTAAAATAAAATGATACACTAATTTCATCGGTTCATCACTGTCAATCATCTGACAATCTTTAACAATCTTTGGCAAATTTGTAAACGAGGAATTGAAAAGAACTTTTTTTATATCAATTTCCTTATATTCCTCATTATTACTATGAACCATTTTGTTGCGTAACTCTAGCACATTATTAAATGTTTGAATCGTGTGTAATGAATGGATTAAAATCTCAAATAAATAAATGATGCTACTCTTACCAGATCCATTTTCTCCATAAATACTAGCCATATTTTTAATCGTTTTTGCTTGCTTATTTCGATATAAGTCTAAAGTTAAATGAGAAAAAGATTTATAATTTTTTGCTTCAATCATAGAAAACATCAAATATCCACAACCTTTTTTATTATTTTATATACAAATTGTACATTTTATATCAATTAATTGTCAAGTGATAGCTAAAAAATAGACAAAGCCCTTTTATGTCAGGAAAAAACATAAAAAGGCTCTGTCAATGGCTAGTAGTATATAATTTAAATCTGAAATTACGAAATCTGGTGGATAGCAGCCTCTAGTAATTTCATCTGAAGCAGTGTTTCTTCATCTTTTACGAGTTTTTCCTTACCTAACACTAGCGTATCGTAAAGAGCCTCGTAAAAACGGCTATAATCCCCCACTTCTGAGATGACTTTTTCTTCATGGTAGTTGCCACAGTCATCTACATAAGTTAAAGTGCCATAATGCTCTGGTAAATCAAGCCCAAAATCAGGATGAGTCGGCATATAAAACATCTTCAAGTGCTCTTCTTGGCGGTCTTTGGTTTCTTTCACAAACATGCCTTTTGTTCCATAGACGATGAAACTTGGACGTGGTTTGATACGGAAATAACTTGATTTCACGGAAACTTTTAACTTACCATAATACAAATCAAGGTCGAAGTAATCATTCATACGGCCTTCACCAAGTAATTGACGCACTTCAGTATGCACATGATCCGGTTCACCAAAGTAGGAAATAACCTGGTCAAGCGTATGACAGGCATGCTCATATAGGAAACTTTCGGCCACTGAAAAATGGTCCACGCTTTGTGGCACTTCTGGACGGAAATAATCAAAATGCATTTCCACTTCCAATAAATCTCCTAGTTTGCCACTTTCAATCACTTTTTGTACCGTTAAAAAGTCCGAGTCAAAGCGACGATTTTGATAACATTGCACAAAAAGTCCTTTCTCATTCGCAAGGTCAAATAATTCTTGTGCCTCGTCATAACTTA
>JAEWFE010000126.1 GCA_023389005.1 Bacillota bacterium | reverse complement strand
CCAATAAAATGGATTATGTAGATGAGTATTTCCAGTTGCCGACTTATGATCCAAAACGCAATATCAGTATGCAAATCGTGGCAGATGGTCCAGAAAACTTTGAGGAAATCTTACATGGTGGTTTTATTAAGATGATTTTAGCGGCTGAAAAACGTGTTTGGCTGCAGTCCCCATACTTGATTCCGGACGATACGATGATTAATGCTTTATTGATTGCGGTAAGATCAGGAATAGATGTACGTATTATGATTCCGAGTATGCCGGATCATCCATTTATTTATCGGGCTACGCAGTATTATGCTAATTATTTAACAAAAAGAGGCGTCAAAGTCTATTTATATCAAGAAGGTTTTATTCATGCTAAGACGGTTATTATGGATGATACGATTGCGAGCTTTGGTACAACGAATCAGGATATTCGCTCCTATTCTTTAAATTTTGAAGTAAGTGCTTTTGTTTATAATCGGGATGTGGTCGATACTTTGGCTGGCCATTTTGAAGATGATATGACGCGCTGTATCTTATTAACGAATGAAATGATAGCTGAGCAATCCTATTGGCTACGATTTAAGCAAAGTTTTTCTCGTTTACTTTCACCGATTCTTTAGTGCTTTTTGTAAACCTTGGCGTGCTAGATTGTCCGCGCCTTTATTTTGACTATCGCTAATCCAATGAAAAAAGACAAATTGGAAGGTTGTCAGTTTTTCGTTAATGAGTGTTAAATATTTATTAAATTTTTCATTACGCGTGTAGTTTTTTTCTAAAGTTTGGACTACAATTTTACTATCTGAGTAAATATTGATAAATTTATCTTGAAAGTGATGTTTGCAACATTCTTCTAGCGCGTAAAGGACTGCTTGGAATTCTAATTCATGATTGTCAAAGTCGCCTTGGATAGGGATTGCAATTTGTTGATAGAATTCCTTTTCACTTAGGACAATCCCAATTCCACCATAAGGCGTTTGTGGTTTACTTGCAGCATCAACGTATACTTTTAACATATTTATCCCTCGTTTCTAATTAAAATAAAGTACTATAAATTTTAAAGGAAAAGTAAGGAAGAATCAATGAAGAAACAAAAAATTTTTTGGCAACCAGAATTGTCACAAATGATTATTTTTTGGTCTGTCGCATTGGGAATTATATTTTATGGCTTGATATTAGCACTAGAAAACACAGCGCCCTATTTAACGAGTAATCTTGTCATGGGACTTGGTATCATTTTATTCTTTTCTGGTTTTCATCGTTATATGATTATTGATGAAAATAAGCTCATCATCTACTATGCACGTATTTGGAAAAGACAAATAATAGCATTACCTTCTATTACTAATTGTCAAATCAATCAGCGTAATGTGGTTTTAAAAGGTGATTTTGGCTCATTTGAATGCCAGATTTCAACTAAGAACCAAAAAAAACTTTTAAAACAAATAAATATTGAAGAATTGACAGCTAATGTAAATTAAAATTTAGCTGTCATCTTTTTGTTTCGATATAAATCCGAACGTTATATTGAAAATCGTTTGTTTTGTTCAATTTATTTGCTGATATTTTTCCTAAAATCGTCTATAATATTCCTAAAAAATATATTTAAAGGAGAAAGAAATGAAAACTGATATTGAAATCGCTCAAGCTGCGACATTAAAACCTATTGTTGAAATTGCGGAAAGGCTTGGTCTAACCTTTGATGATTTAGAATTATATGGAAAATATAAAGCGAAAATTGATCATCAAACCATTGAAAAAGTAAAGCAAAATAAAGATGGTAAATTAATTTTAGTAACAGCGATTAATCCGACGCCGGCTGGTGAAGGAAAATCCACTGTTACAATTGGTTTAGCAGATGGTTTAAATCAGATTGGCAAAAATGCGATGATTGCTTTGCGTGAACCTTCTTTAGGACCAGTGATGGGGGTAAAAGGCGGGGCTGCAGGTGGTGGATATGCCCAAGTGTTACCAATGGAGGAAATCAATTTACATTTTACAGGTGATATGCACGCCATTACAACTGCCAATAATGCTCTTTCAGCTTTTATTGATAATCACATTCATCAAGGAAATGAATTGAATATTGATGCTAGAAGAGTGATTTGGAAACGAGCAGTTGATTTAAATGATCGTGCTTTACGTGAGGTTGTTATTGGTTTAGGTGGTCCTGTTCAAGGTGTGCCACGCCAAGATGGATTTGATATCACGGTAGCAAGTGAAATCATGGCTATTTTATGTTTAGCGACTGATTTACAAGATTTAAAAACAAGACTTGCCAATATCGTGATTGGTTATACTTATCAACGTGAAGCGGTCACTGTGGCAGATTTAAAAGTTGAAGGCGCCTTAACCTTATTATTAAAAGATGCCTTAAAACCAAATTTAGTGCAAACGATTGAAGGCACACCAGCGTTTGTTCATGGTGGACCTTTTGCAAATATTGCACATGGTTGTAATAGTGTTCTAGCTACTCAAACAGCCTTGAAGTTAGCCGATTATGTCGTAACTGAAGCTGGATTTGGTGCTGATTTAGGAGCAGAAAAATTCTTAGATATCAAAGTTCCCCACTTATCCAAAGCACCAGATGCTATTGTAGTTGTCGCAACAATTCGAGCATTAAAGATGCACGGCGGTCTTGATAAAA
>JAEWFE010000060.1 GCA_023389005.1 Bacillota bacterium | reverse complement strand
TCTTTACAACAAGTGACGATTTGTTGCATTTCATCTTTAAGATAAGCATAGTCGTGTTCCTTGGCTTTGGTGAGATTGATGACATAATCGATTTCATCCGCCCCGTTTTTTATCGCATCCTTCGTTTCAAAAACTTTACTGGCAATACTGGTTTGACCGAGTGGAAAAGCAATCGCCGCACCGACATGCACATCGCTATCATTTAAAAATTTAGCACAAGTTGCACTTTGGACTTGATTAATCGCCACCATCTTAAAATGATAGTCACACGCTTCTTGGCAAAGTTTTTGAATATCAGCGCTAGTGGCATCTGCATGAAGATTGGTATGATCAATCATTTGCGCATAATGATGTAAAAGTGTCTGTTCCATAGCAATCACCTCAAGTAAATGATACATCAACTAAAAGCGCTGTCAATAGGATGGTTATTCGTTTGAAGTTTGATAAGAAAATGTTAAGATAATTGGCTAGGCTCTGCAAAATATTGTTGAAAGGAAAACATTGTGTTATCGTTTTCATGAAGTGGTAGCGATTTAGAAAGTGAGAATGAGGATGAAAAAGCACTTACACTTAGTCATAATAATCTTAGCCGGCATAGCGATTTTCGAATTCACCATTTTACTCTTTCATTTTGTCAGTGACGATATGGATACAAAAGAGCAAGAGTCAGTACGCCAAGAAATAGTAAATGATATGGAGCAAAAAGATTTGCTGACCGCGCGTATGTTTCGTGAAAGAGGCATGCCACATGGAGAGAATGTTCAGATTTGGCAATTATCGACAAAAGGAAAAAGTAATTTCATCATTCAAGACTCTAAACATCAAATCAGTAGTGAAGAATTGTCTGGAATAGAAGCGCTTAGTATTTTTGAAAAAGTAGAGAATCAACAATTGGAAGAGAATACGAATTTTGATGAAAAGGTATTTCATTTCCTTTACAACCAGTTAAAAGCAGACAAGCAAACCACTTGCTATAAATTTGAGCATCACGATATTAACCGTTACTATTTAGTCAATCCGTCCCTACGTTTTGGTTTACTTATCCGCATCAATGATTAATAAACAAGGCTCTTACTGAAAAAAATGTCATCAGTAAGGGCCTTGTTGTTTGTTTATTATTCAGAGACTTCGATTTCCTTGATTAACTCATGAACATCAAATTCTGTTTCTAGAAAGTTTTGAGTAGAGGGAAAGCCTTGCGTAAACTCTGTTAAAGCTTGCATGGTGATAATCCCTTCTTCTAGTTCATAGTCCATGATATGACCGCCAAATTGACCATCATCTGATAAGAAGTGTAGGTGATAGCCACTTACGGAAACACCGTGGAATAATTCTGGTGTATAGAATCCAACAATTGTTCCGCTAATATTATCCGCTTCGAATTCAGGTTGTACCACGGCAGAGAATGGGCGATAAGGCTTTTGTTGTTTAGGAACGACACGGACATGCATATGTTTGAAGGTTCCTTTAATTTGAATGGCATGGAATAAATTCACGCTTTTTAGATGATCGTAAATTAATTTACCGATTGTTTCGCTATTTTCGTTTTGAATCAATGGGAATTCATATTCAGGTTCAAAATAAGCCACAGCTGCATATGGGACCGTTTCATTGCCTGATAATTTCACGACATCACCAGTTTGACGGGCATGAAAAGCTTGACCATTAATCACCATTAATTCACCATCAGAACCATCTAAAGTCCCGATACCGAAATCACCATGTTTTAATAAGTCGTTGATTGTTTTGCCGCCATCCATCGCACCGGCAAGTAAAGAACTTAAAGTACCAAATTGATATAATGTGTTTTCTGACATAATATTCACCTTCTTAATAGAATTGGTCAGGTAACATCTTTTCACCTAACATCTTGTTGTCAGAGTAGTCTACAGGAACATCGATAATGACTGGGCCATCTGTTTTTAAGCCTTCTTGTAAAGCTTGTGCAAAACTTTGAGCATCGTGTACACGAATGCCTTTAGCACCGAATGCTTCAGCGTATTTCACGAAATCAACTGGGCCAAAGTCAACACCTGAAGAACGATTATATTTCATTTCTTCTTGGAATTCAACCATGTTATAGCGGCCATCATTCCAAATAATATGAATAATATTTAAGTTTTTGCGGACAGCAGTTTCTAAGTCTTGTGCAGAGAATAGGAAACCACCATCACCTGATACAGAGATGATTTGTGTATTAGGACGTACTAATGCTGCTGAGATTGCCCAAGGAAGAGCCACCCCTAAAGTTTGCATCCCGTTACTGAATAATAATTTACGTGGTTCATAACTTCTGAAGTGACGAGCCATCCAAATATAGTGACTACCTACGTCAACCGTTACAGTCATTGAATCATCGACAAAATCTTGTAAAGTATCGATGACTTCAAGTGGATGTAGTAATTCTGGATGTGTTTCAGAAGGGACCATATCACGTTCTTTTAATTTTTGTTGTAAACCATCTAGATATTCTAGTGAGTCAGCTGGTAATTCATAATCGGCAATTGCTTCACTTAATAAGTATAAAGTGTCCGCGATGCTACCAATTAATTCACGTTCTGGTTGCATATATGGATCGATTTCAGCTGGAATTTTATCAATGACGATAATTTTCGCATCTTTTTTAGCGTTCCAGTTACGTGCTTCATATTCGATTGGATCATAACCTACCGCAATTACTAAGTCACTGCGTTTTAAAAGCATGTCGCCGGGTTGGTTACGGAATAGACCCACACGACCGAAGAATGAATCTTCTAATTTACGAGAAATCACACCAGCAGCTTGGAAAGTTTCGACAACTGGTAATTTCGCATGGGCAACTAATTTACGAATTGCCATCGTTTCAGCTTCACTTGAACCACGCATACCGACTAAAAGTACTGGTAATTTTGCTTCTTTAATGCGTTTCACTAGGTAAGCGATATCTTCTTTAGAGGCAGAACCTAGACGTGGCTTACTTAATGGACGGATGCTATCTCCAGACACTTTACTATCGACAACGTCTTGAGGAATACTGATGAAGCTTGCTCCTTTTTGTCCTGAGCGCGCCATACGATAAGCATTGGCGATGATTTCTGAAATGGTTTCAGGATCTTGAATTTCAGCGCTATATTTGGTAATTGGTTTAAATAAGGCAGCGTTATCCATACTTTGGTGTGTTAATTTTAATAAATCGCTACGTTTTACTTGTCCAGCGATGGCAAG
>JAEWFE010000023.1 GCA_023389005.1 Bacillota bacterium | reverse complement strand
AATTATTCAAAAAGAGCGATGTTGTCAGTTGTTATGGCGCATTTGCTTATTTCAAAGATATGTATCAATGCAAAATTTAGCACCATTTCAAGCCAGCTATGAAAATTTAAGTACAGCATGGAACTGTTTTGCTGAAGAATTTACAGAATTACGCGCCTTAGAAAAGAATAATAAAAGTTTGGCAAGGTATTTTCAACGTTTACTAATGAATTGTATTATTATGGAATGAAAAGTTGTTTGTTTCACAAGTATTGAATACTTCGGTTATTTTCGTTATAATGATTGGCAGTTTAGCAAATGGATGAATATTAGAGGTAAAAATGAAAGATGAACGATTGAAAGTTGAAAAGCAGCTATCTTTAGTAAAAGTCATGGATAGGCTTGAAAGAAGTGTGTCCATTGAAAATATTGTAAACGGATTCTATGTTAATGGTCGTGCGTTTCCAGAGGATGATGGAGAAATGCTGGCAGTAATTGGGCTATCTATTCAAGGCGTATCTTATACAGTATTGCTATCTGAAAAGTATGTCAGTTATCTTCGTATAGGTATAGATTTATTTTTTACACAATTGATTACGGCAGACTATTACTTAACTAGAAAAGAACAGCAAGAAATTTTTAGCCAGATGTTTCAAATACGTCTGTGTTCCGTTCCAGTCATAACTAGAGATTTAGTGCTTATTCCGGTAGTGTCGCATAAAGATTACAGCATCTGGGTGAATCCCAAAGTCATTGATCATTTATCGCAGAAGGGTATCCAGTTGTCAAATAGCAAATGTCAATTAGATACGCAATTTAATCGGAAAAACCTGATTAAATACGGCTATTTTGCGTATCTCGGACAAGCCATCCTCAAGCGTGATTTGGATTCTGATAGGGTGTATCAAAAATGCCATAGTTATGAGACCTTTTTAGAGATTCCTAAGACTTACTACAATCTAAAAGTAATCGAAAAGCTAAAGGAACAGACCTTTCATCTACAGCGGGGGAATTTCTTGCGTGAGTGGGTGAAATATCTACCTTTTTAACCCAAGCTGCCAACAAGGGATTTGTTAAACCGCATTCATCATTTTCTTCATTAAATCTCTTTCATTTTCTAACATTCTTAGTTGAAATTTGAATTTGAACGTGGTATATTGATAATTTTATCTATTTGTGTTACAATGGAGTCCGAGGTGAATGCGATGACAGCAACGGTAGCCAGCATTAAAAAAGATCTTCAAGCACATATTGGTAGCCAGATTCAAGTGGTCGTTCAGATAGGTCGTAAGCGTCAAAGTAAGCGTAAAGGAATTTTGACACAGACTTATCCAGCAGTTTTTGTCGTGGATTTAGATCCTGAGGAAAATGCTTTTGAACGCGTGTCTTATAGCTACTCTGATATTTTGACGAAGACGGTAGAAATAGAGTATCTACCAGCCATTTAGTAACAAGTAACACGAAAGACTGATTCTACATAGGGTCAGTCTTTTTTACTGCAATTTGTTTCAATAGACCGTATAATAGAAGCGAGGGGGAATAGCATGGATATTACAGCTAAGAAATTTAGTGATTTAAGTACGATGGAATTATTCGAGCTGTATCGTTTGCGTAATCTCGTCTTTATTGTCGAGCAAAATTGTCCGTACCAAGATATTGATGAACACGATTTATCCGCTTATCATATTTGTTTACGAATAGATGATGAGATGGTGGGCTATGCTAGGATTTATCATCAAGAGGATAAGCTTAGAATTGGTCGTGTGGTGGTGCATCCGAAAGTGCGTCATCAGCGTGTGGGATGGCAATTGATGCGTGCGGCGATTGATTACAGTTCGTATCAGTATAAAGGCGAGGATATCTATATCAGTGCTCAGACTCATGCGCGCAAATTTTATGAAGGGTTTGGCTTTGAGGCGATTTCCAAGGCTTATTTAGAAGATGGCATCGAACATATCGATATGCGTTTAGCGGCAGACAAAGTGTAAGAGCAGCCTGGATTTTCGCTATCAATGGAAAAAAACAATAAAAAATACCTAGCCGCATTCATTTTGGCTAGGTATTTTTGTCCGGATTATTTTGCTTGTTCTTTTAATAAGTCGCGAATTTCAGCAAGGTAATCTTCGGCAGTTGGTGCTGGATCTGCAGGTGCTTCTTCTTCCTCTTTTTTCTTAGCAACAGTTTTCGCTTTGTTGGCAGCTTTCACAATAGTAAATAACACAAAACCAGTAATAATGAATGTAATAATTGCACTGATGACTAAACTAAATTGGAAAGTTACACCCTTAACAGGAGTCCAGTCAAGCACAGATAAAGCACCCTCTAAATCTTTCGTACCAGTGACTAAAGAGACGACTAAACCGACTAAAGGTGTGATTAAACCGTCAACCACGTTTTTCACGATAGCAGTAAAGGCACCCCCAATGACGATACCAACCGCCATGTCTAAAACGTCGCCTTTCATCATAAACTCTTTAAACTCTTTTAACATACCTTTCATTTTCAAACCTCTTTCAATAATTATTTACAAAAATATTATATAAGAATGCTTGTGAAATTTGCAATCAATAAGGCTTGCAAATACAAGATTTTTTTCAGATTTAAGGCACAAAAGGCGAGCTTTTATAAAAAATGTGTTATAATTAATCCAAATATCATTTTGTAATAGTTTTATTTAAAAGAAACCGATTTAGGAGGGGTTCTATGCTTGAATTGCAAGAGGGAGTTACTTTAAGTGTGATTCCGACACAAAAATTCAAGACTGTACGTATTTTTATTCGTTTTACGACTACGCATGAAAGACGTCTAGCTAGTCAGCGTACTTTGCTTACCAGTGTGTTAGAAACGAGCAGCGCCAAATATCCGCGCCAAACGGATTTAAGTGCCCAGTTAGCGCAAATGTATGGGGCTAGCTTTGGCATGAATGTGACGAAAAAAGGCAATCTACATCAATTAAATGTAGCGATGAGTCTCGTTAATGGGAAGTATCTTTCAGATGATCGCTTACTATCTGATGGGGTGGACTTTTTAGAAGAGGTGCTTTTTTCGCCATTAACCAAAGATGGATTGTTTGATGAGGCAACCTTTGAGTTAGAAAAAGCGAATTTAATCGAATATATCGAAAGTGTACAAGAGGATAAACAGGCCTTAGCTGGGTTGAAATTACAAGAGTTGTATTTTGATACTTCTAGTGATCAAGGCGTGCCTAGCTTTGGTTTGGCCCAAGATTTGCGTGAAACAAGCAATGCCGATTTGATGCAAGCTTATCAAAAAATGATGACAGAAGATCAAGTGGATATTATTGTCGTTGGCGATGTCACCCAAGAAGAGATGGCGCAATTATTTAGCAAGTGGTCCTTCAGTCAAACCAAACGCGTCCAACCAGACATTTTTTACCACCAAGATTTCCGTCCAGTCGTTTCAGAACAAGTCTTGCGTGAAAATGTCACTCAGTCTAAATTGAATTTGGCGTATCATACCGATATTTACTACACAGATGAAGAGGTTTATGCCTTAACGGTGTTTAATGGTTTGTTTGGCGGCTTCCCACATTCGAAATTATTTATGAATGTGCGTGAAAAAGAAAGTCTTGCTTACTATGCGTCAAGTAGTATCGATTCATTTAGAGGGCTTGTGACCGTGCAGACCGGCATTGATGGCCAAAATCGGGAAAAAGTCATGCATTTAATCAGTGAGCAATTAACCGCTTTGGCCCAAGGTGATTTTTCTCAGCAAGCTTTACTACAAACCAAGGCGATGATTCAAAACCATCTCTTGCTTTCACTGGATAATGCCCAGGCGTTAACTGAAATGGAGTATATGCACGCTTGGTTGCCAAATTCACGCAAAACACCAGCAGAATATATCGAAAAAGTCATGCAAGTCACCAAAGAAGAGGTACAAGAAATCGCGAAAAAACTGCGTCTCCAAGCGGTCTTTTTCTTAGAAGGAAGTGAAAAGCATGCATAAAAAACGTTACGAACAAATCAATGAAACCTTATACTATGAACGATTAGATAATGGCTTGAAGGTCTATCTATTGCCAAAAGAGGGATTTCATAAGACGTATGGATTATTTAGTACGAATTATGGCTCGATTGATAATCATTTTGGCTTTAAGAATCAAGAATTGCATCAAGTGCCAGACGGGATTGCCCACTTTTTAGAGCATAAGATGTTTGAAAAAGAAGAGGGCGATGTGTTCCAAAAATTCGGCGAGCTCGGTGCCTCCGCCAATGCCTTTACGAGTTTTACGAGAACGAGCTATCTTTTTGCGGCAACCAATCATATCAAGGAAAATCTCGATACCTTGCTTGATTTTGTCCAAGCGCCTTATTTTACGCCTGAGACCGTTGAAAAGGAAAAAGGCATCATCGGTCAAGAAATCCAGATGTACGATGATGATGTCTATTGTCAACAGTTTTATGGTATGTTGCGCAACCTTTATGCCAATCATCCAATGGGAATTGATATTTTAGGTACAGAAGAAAGTATTGCCCAAATTACGGCCGATGATTTGTACTTGTGTTATCAAACCTTCTACCATCCGAGCAATATGACTTTGTTTGTGGTCGGCAATATTGATGTCAAGGAGACTTTTGCTTGGATTAAGGCCAATCAAGCAGCGAAAACTTTTGCGCCTATTCAGGAAATCATCCGTGTTTTCCCAGAGCAAACGTATGATGATATCGTGCGTTATAGCAAACTGGTTATGCCGGTCAATCGCAGTAAGTCGGTTTTAGGAATCAAAGGCTTGCCAGCAAACTTACCACAAGCGCCAAAAGAAAAAATGGTTTTCAGAAGTGCCTTACATCTATTATTCCAAATGCTGTTGGGCAATACTTCTGAGAATTTCTTGCGCTTGTATAATGAGGGGATTATTGATGATACATTTGGGTTTGAGTTTAACTTAGACCGCGAGTTTCACTGTGCGCTCTTTTCTTCAGATACCGACAAGTTAGATGATTTCGAGCGAGAAGTGAAGCGAATCGTTCTCAATTATCGCACAGATCCGACCGTTAACGAGGAAAATCTGGCACTCTTGAAGAAGAAAACACTCGGCAAGTATTTCCAATCGTTGAATTCTTTAGAGCATATTGCCAACCAATTTACCCAAGATTTATTTGGCGAGTTGACCTTGTTTGATATGCCAGACATCATTAAAGGCATTACCTTAGAGGATATCTATCAAGCAGCGGATCAATTTATCTGTGAAGCTGG
>JAEWFE010000306.1 GCA_023389005.1 Bacillota bacterium | reverse complement strand
TCAGGGTAATGCGGTCATTAATTATATTGATGCCAAATATCCTTTTACACGCATCATCGAACATAAGCATTTTGAATTTGGTCAACAGGAAAAAACGGTGATTACCAAAGAATATCCCGCGAATTGGCAAAAAGGCGACGAACCTTATTATCCCGTACAAACACCGGAAAATGCCGCCTTATATCAAAAATATTGTCAGCTTGCTAAGGACTATCCGAATGTGATTTTTGGTGGGCGTTTGGGTATGTATCAGTACTTTGATATGCATAAAGTCATTGAAGCCGCCTTAAACGTAGCGAAACAAGAATTAGCTCAATAACCCCTTCCCCGCACTTTGAATGAAAGCGGTGGGGATTTTTTATGCGCCAAAAACTTTCTCTGTACTGAAAAATTACCTCTACAGTCCTCCTTGTTTCTTGGCATCATTTTTGCTGGAATCTACTCATTCAATCATTTTGAAAAGAGGAGTATTTGTGCCAGTAGGAATTATCGTCAATAGTATTGCCATTTTTCTAGGAGGAATTTGTGGCGGATTATTAGAAGAACGGCTATCAGATCGTTTCAAACAAGAAATCACCCTTATCTTTGGGTTATGTTCGATGGGAATAGGTGTCAGTAGTATTGTCTTAATGAAAAACATGCCCGCTGTGGTATTTGCGGTCATTATTGGGACTGCTGTTGGATTAGCCTTTCATGTAGAGCAACGATTACGAGGCGCAGCAAGTGTGATGCAAAAGCCAATCAGTAAACTAGTCGGTGAGCAAACCCATATGAGTCAAGAAGCTTTTCAAATTCAACTCGTCACCATCATCGTGTTGTTTTGTGCTTCAGGTACTGGGATTTATGGAAGTTTGGATGCAGGGATGACTGGCGACCACACCATATTGATTGCAAAGTCGATTTTGGATTTCTTTACCGCGGCGATTTTTGCTTGTAATCTTGGCTATGTAGTATCCGTGATTGCTTTGCCACAATTTGTCATTTTCTTTTTATTATTCCTTGGTGCAAAGCTAATTTTTCCACTAACCAATCCAACAATGATCGCTGATTTCAAAGCAGTGGGTGGCTTTTTAATGTTAGCTACCGGATTTCGCATGGTCAATATCAAACAATTTCCAACCGCTGATATGATTCCGGCAATGGTGTTCGCGATGCCTTTTAGTTATCTCTGGACAGCAATCATTATGCCGATGCTATAATTTAATCAAAAAGTCACTCAGTTTGTGGGCTGAGCGACTTTTTTTATTTCAAAATATTTTCGACTTGTTTTTTTAAGCAAGGCAGCACTTCTTGGTCAAACCAGGGATGTTTTTTCTGCCAAATTTGATTTCTTGGTGAAGGATGGATCAATGGAAAATACGTAGGCAAATAACGCTGATAGTCTTGCACCACTTGTGTTAAGGGAGTGCTTTTTTTGATGCCTAGATATCTTTCCATCGCATAATGGCCAATTAAAAGGGTTAGTTGAATATCCGGCATTTGTTCTAATAGCAGAGGATGCCATTTTTGTGCAAAACCTTTTCGCGGTGGAAGGTCCCCTGATTTGCCCGCTCCTGGAAAGTAAAAATCCATTGGCAAAATCGCAATTTGACCACTTTCATAAAACAGCTCCTCATCTACCCCTAGCCATTCTCTCAACCGTTTCCCACTCGCATCCGCAAATAATTTTTGACGATCTAGGGCTTTTTGACCAGGTGCCTGTCCTATAATAAGCACTTTAGCTGTAGGGCTCACCTGATATAATGGCGCGATTTGCTGTTGTGTATAAATTTGATTGGCTTCATCTTGCATGATTGATTGTTTAATTGTTTGCATCGACATTCCTCTTTTAAACTAATTTTTTTCGTATAAAGCTCTATTTAATAATTTTTATTATGAAAAAGATGAAAATAACCAGGTTTCAAAAAGACAATCCACTTATTTTCTTAATATTTTTCAAAACTATTGTAACATGAATTCTTTCAGCGTAGAATTATTCTGATTTTAACAGTTTATAAAGGCCGGATAGCAATGGAAATGCAAGTATTCTTCCTAATTTTAGGTATCCGTGAATAAAAAATGAAAGCACAACACATACGACCTACTACCAGTACAACAGCAGGTATTCTATTAGCCTTAGGGATTGTTTATGGAGACATTGGTACTAGTCCACTTTATGTAATGAAAGAAATTATCCATGGCAATCAAGGAATTATTAGTCGTCCATTTATCTTTGGCGTTATTTCACTTATTTTTTGGACGGTTACTTTGCTTACCACTGTCAAATATGTATTTCTCGCTTTAAAAGCAGACAATCATGGTGAAGGTGGCATCTTTTCTTTATACACACTCTTACGCAAGCAAAAAAAATGGTTAATCGTTCCGGCTATGATTGGTGGTGCCGCTATTTTAGCAGACGGGATACTAACTCCTGCAGTAACCGTTACTTCAGCCGTTGAAGGGTTAAAAGGACTCCCTATGCTGAGCTCATTTTTTGACCTTCATCAGCAAGGAATTTTATTGATTACACTAGGTATTTTAATATTTTTATTTTTCATTCAACAATTTGGAACAGACATTGTAGGTAAAGCCTTTGGTCCAGTTATGTTATTATGGTTTAGTTTTCTAGGCATATGTGGTTTATTACAAATCAGCCATGATGTTAGTATCTTAACCGCCATTCATCCTAAATATGCCTGGGATTTACTATTCTATCGTCCGGAAAATCATCTGGGTATTTTTATTTTAGGAAGTGTTTTTCTGGCAACGACGGGTGCAGAAGCTTTGTACTCTGATATGGGACATGTTGGTAAAAATAATATTCGGCTAAGTTGGCCTTTTGTTTTCATCTGTTTGCAATTGAACTACATGGGACAAGCAAATTGGATCTTACAACATGCGCAACATTTACAGATGGAAAATCCCTTTTTTGCTATGGTACCTGAACACGCACGCTTAATAGCGATTATTTTAGCAACCCTAGCTGCCATCATTGCTTCACAAGCATTAATTACTGGTTCATTTACTTTAGTTTCTGAAGCAATTAAATTAAAATTACTACCCAAATTACAAATTCGTTATCCTGGAAAAAGTATTGGGCAAATGTATATTCCTACAGTAAATTGGTTGTTATTAATTGGCTGCAGTGGCATTGTTTTAGGATTTCAAACATCTAGTCGCATGGAAGCAGCTTATGGATTAGCCATTACGGTAACAATGTTGATGACTACTATTTTGCTTTACCAATTTTTACTAGTTAAGCACGTGTATAAAGTATTTGCATTCATCGTATTTTTATTTTTCACTAGTATTGAAAGTATTTTCTTACTGGCCAGTCTCGTAAAATTTATTCATGGTGGCTTTGTTGCTGTCTTATTGGCATTATTTATTTTAAGCATCATGTATATCTGGTATCAAAGTAATGAAATTCAAGAACAAAATATTCGTGCAGTCAACCTAAAAGACTATTTACCTCAACTTAAGCAATTAACTACAGATGAGTCTATTCCGACTTATCAAACCAATCTGGTCTTTTTGGTTCCTCAACTGCAAGGTGAAAAAATTGCACAACAATATCTTTACTCTATTCTTGATAAAAAAGTCAAGCGAGCAAAAGTTTATTGGTTCGTCAGTGTTGTCGTTACTGATGAGCCGTATACAAAAAAATATGCTATTGATATGATGGGAACTAATTTTGTAGTCAAAGTACAGCTATTTTTAGGGTTCCGCGTGTCTCAGGAAGTCAATATTTACTTACGCCAAATTATCCAAGAGCTAATGGATCAAAAACGATTACCAGAGCAACCACAAAAATACTCACTCACTCCTGGAAGAAAAGTGGGTGACTTCCGCTTTGTACTCATTCGCGAGGAATTATCTAATTTGACCACCTTATCACGTTGGCAAAGACAAATCATGCAAACAAGGCTTTTAATCAAAAAGTTTACCGTCGCACCAGAAAAATGGTTTGGTTTACAGTATAGCGATGTGGTTCATGAAACAATTCCATTAAATGTAGGTAAAAAAAGAAAAATTTATCTAGAAGAATGTTTATTTGCTAAAAAAGGATAATTCGCTATTTCTCACCCTAGCAAGGAGCAAAATTTTCTTGCTAGGGTGCTTTTTTATTTACCCGTGATTGCCCATTGAATCAGTTGTGCCTGTGGTGTGTGTAACTGATAATCTACAATCGTCACACTCGCATTAGGTAGTAAACCATCTTTACGAAAATCAGCGATACCATTCCCTAATAAACATTGAATTAACAACGTCAAATGAACACCATGACCGGCTATTAGCACATGACCATCTGGAAAACGTCTTGCTAACTCATCAACAACAGCCTTACCACGAGCGAAAACTTCTTCATAAGATTCCATCTGATAATCAGCAGTCGGGAAAGCTTCTGGATGATTAAGATAAAGTTGGCGGGTTTCTTTTGGAACGTCTTCAAATGGGATCCCTTCCCAATCACCAAAATAAAACTCACGCAAACGTTCATCGACCACATATTGCTTAGGATTAACAGCTAATTGCAAGGTAGTCTGCGCTCGAAATTGAGGGGAAACATATATCGCATCAAAACGTAAATT
>JAEWFE010000244.1 GCA_023389005.1 Bacillota bacterium | reverse complement strand
TAATAATGGATGAATCCCATAAGATAACCAAGCCAAAGCACTCATTAACACCGCTGGAATAGAATGATCGTATTCAGGGGTCCCAATAATCACGCCATCCGCTTCTTCAATCCTTTTGGCAATTTCTGACACACTAGCAGGCACTTTACGGTTGGCTGGCTTATTGAAAATCGGTAAATCTTTAATTTCTACCAATTCAATACTAGCTTGTTTAGCGAAATGTTTTTGCATATATGCTAGTAACTGTCGATTGGTCGAACGTTGTGAGTTTGTTCCTACAATAGCAATTAATTTCATAAAAATTAACCCCCTATAATCTTAAATATTTGGATAGTAAAAAGGTTGGAGTCCCGATGAAAGATAAACTTGATTGGATAAATCAATAATAAGCCCTTCCACTCCAGGTAGTTGCTCTAATATCTGTAAAGCTTCATGTATTTCTAAACCGAATAAACGACTCGTCCAAATTTCACAAGTCAGCGAATCATTTGCTACGATGGTAATGCTTGCCATATCAGATTCAATCGGAAAACCTGTCCTGGCATCTAATATATGATGGTAGCGCTTGTCGTTTAAAGTAAAAAAACGCTCATAAATTCCTGAAGTCACAACCGATTGATTCGCTACTTCTAAAATACCTAAATGATGATGACGCTTTTGTTTAGGATTTTGAATACCGACATACCAATGACCATTGGCACGCTTAGGATTAGGCCCATAGACTAAAAAGTTTCCCCCAAGATTAATCATCGCACTCCGACAAATAGGTTTTAACTGCGCAATTAAATAATCTGCAATATATCCTTTAGCTAAGGCACCCAAATCAATTTCCATCCCTTTTTGTGTCAAAAATACGGTCTGCTCTGCTTCATTTAACACGATATGTTCGCAATTGAGCAAAGGTAAAGTTAAAAATATTTCGTTTGGACTAGGCACTTTGGCTTCTTTAAAACCAATTCGCCAAAGCTTGACTAAAGGACCAATAGCAATATTTAGCTGGCTAGGTTGGGCTAGACTATGTTTTTTACCCAATGCGATCAATGAAAATAAATCATCAGAAACCTTAACTGGACGCCTACCTGCTTGTTGATTCAGCTGCATTAATTCCGAGTTTGCTTGATTAGCAGAGAAACGCTGATTGGATAAAACTAGGCCTTCTGTTATATTTTTGAATATTTCTTCACAAGATAAATCGCTATCAATCCATAAGTCAATAAGCGTACCCATCATCTTCCATTGCTTAGATGCATACATTTAGACCCACCTTTCTTTTTACCTAGCACTATGATAACGGTTCCTGAAATAAAAATCAAGTTGTTTACTTCACAGAGTTTCAATTAATCATCTTATCTTCTTTCAAAAATATGACGATTCATCTGAATTACTTTCACTTGTGATTATGTTATTATCATTGAAAATATTTTGAAAAATTTTCAGCCTAAAGTCCCCTTGCATTCATCTTTTAAACGTGATAAGTTTGGTGTATATACGAAAATGAAAAATTAATTAGTTTTTTATTTCACAGAATTAAGGGAAAAAGGAGTGGGAAAATGACCGACAATTCAAATGAAAAAACGATAAATTCTAGAAGACAACGCCGAGAAGTCCAACTAGAACATAGAAAGCATAAAACGGGTTGGATGTGGCACTTACCTTTAGCGTTGATTGTTCTGGGGATTGCCTTTTTAATCGTGTTTATCTGGCATAACAAAGACCAACAAAAAGTCGACACCTTTGAAACGGCTCAAAAACAACTGCTTAAACAGCAACGAATAGCTGATTTTAGTGAAGAAAAAGTTCAAGAAAAACGCTTATACACCGTAACTTTCCATCCGAAAAATGAAAAATTCACGAAAGAACAACCTTTAATAGAAGAAAAATTCCAAGAGATGAAAGTCGCTTTCCAGAAAAAACATAAAATTGATGCGGGTACAACTTGGATTAAAAAAATCGAAAAGCATGTCTTAAATCCAAAAATGAATAAAATTGTGCTATCCAGCCAATTCTTCACTTGGAATCAAGACAAGGAAAAATTTCATGAGCAACCACTGCAACAGAGTGCACTTTTGCTTTCAAGTGAAACGGGACAGATACCAAGCGCACAGCAAATCATTGGTAGTGAAGAAAATTTATTGACGATTAAACCTATTGTCCAACAACAAATTCTCGAACAGGTAAAAAATCCTGACCAAGTCGTCGATGAAGTCTTGAATTTACCAAATCTCAATATGGAACAAAAAATGAAAATTCAGGATAATCAATTAAATATTACTTTAGCGAAAAAAATTGGCGATTTGAAAACTGTCAACGTGCCACTTAATCTTGTTTTGCCATATATCGACCAAAATTATGCGCTCGGACAAACACAAGAGCAACTGCCTACGCTTGATCCGAATAAAAAGTACGTTGCTTTGACTTTTGATGATGGACCCAAAGCGCAAACCACCAATCAATTGTTAGATATTTTAGCAGCCCAACAAGTTAAGGCCACTTTCTTTATGTTAGGAAGTAGCGCACGTCAATATCCTGAAGTTGTGAAACGGGCCGCAAGTGAAGGTCATGAAATCGGTAACCACTCTAATGTGCATAATAATTTACGTTCGATGACTCCAGATGCAATCAAAACGGATATCCATGAAGCCGATAAGTCCATTTATCTAGCAGGTGGACAGCTACCTAAGATTTTACGTCCGCCATATGGTGCGATTAATAACCAAGGTGCACAGGTTATCGACAAGGCCATCATCCAGTGGAATATTGATTCTCGTGACTGGGAGCTAAGAAATACACCGCTGATTGTGCAACACGTCTTACAAACGGTACAGCCTGGTTCGATTATTTTGATGCATGATATTTATCAGTCTAGCGTTGATGCGGTCACCCCGATTATCGAACAATTAAAGACACAGGGCTATGAATTCGTGACAGTTGACCAATTGCTGCAATATCAAGACAAACCACGGATGCAATACTTTAGCCAAGACGATGCCCGTACTGTATAAACTAACAAATCCTAGCCTACATGCAAAAAGTAGACTAGGATTTTTTGATTTGCTATGATTAAGATAGAAAATAATTGGAGGAAAGTTACCATGACTTCTATCACCGTTTATCTTAATCCAGAAGAAAAAGCGTTATTTGAACATTACTCCGACATTACGCACCGATCAATTGAAACTTTGATGAAAGATGCCCTATTGAGTAAAATTAACGATGAATATGATCTTGAAATATTTCGAAAATCTTATCAAGAATACTTAACGGACCCACAAACTATATCACATGCAGAATTTAAAAAGCAATTGGGGTTTTAACTTTTCCTTGAATACAAAAACAAATCCTAGCCTACAGTAAAAAGTAGACTAGGATTTTTTAATTTGCTCTATCCGCTCGTGGCTGACCGAGTCGATTTACAACCTTATCCACGGTGTTCGAAGGGTAGCTACATCGCATCTAAGCCGGCCTGTCTAGGAAAATCTTTAAACATAGTGGATTTTCCTGTCATTCCGGACAAACTTAGCTGCTTGTAGCTGAACAACCCATCTCACAACCTTTTATTAAAATTCAGCGGAGTAGTTTGGTGCTTCTTTGGTGATTTGGACGTCGTGTGGGTGAGATTCGCGTAAGCCATTGCCACTCATACGTACAAATTGGGCATTTTCACGTAAAGCTTCTAAATTAGCGGCTCCAACATAACCCATACCAGCTTTAAGTCCGCCAATCATTTGGAAGATAATGTCGGCTACACTACCTTTGTAAGCAACACGGCCTTCAATTCCTTCTGGGACAAGTTTATTGGCTTCGTTCACGCCACCTTGGAAGTAACGGTCACTTGAACCTTTTTCCATCGCCCCTAATGAACCCATCCCGCGGTAAGTCTTGAAGCGACGACCTTGGTAGATTTCGAATTCACCTGGAGATTCATCGGTACCAGCTAACATACTTCCTAGCATCACCGCAAAACCACCAGCGGCTAAAGCTTTCACGATATCACCTGAGTACTTGATTCCTC
>JAEWFE010000241.1 GCA_023389005.1 Bacillota bacterium | reverse complement strand
GGATGACATTTGCACCTGCTTCAAGTAGTAAATTAATTAAATGATTGACGCTAGTTGTGTTTCCTGGGATAGGAGAACTAGAAAAGATGACCGTATCATCAGGATGAATACTGATTTGGCGATGTGTACCGTTTGCGATACGACTTAAGGCTGCCATCGGTTCACCTTGAGAGCCGGTACATAAAATCATTGTTTGATTGGCTGGTAATTGATTTAATTCACTCGCATCAATAAAGGTACCTTTAGGAACTTTGATATAGCCTAATTTTTGACCATTTACGATGGCATTTTCCATACTGCGACCAAAAACGGCAATTTTTCGTCCAGTGGCTACTGCAGCATCAGCAGCTTGTTGTAAACGGAAAATATTAGAAGCAAAACTTGCGAAAATAATTCGACCTTCAATTTTTTCAACGATTTTAATAATTGAATCACCAATGGTACGCTCTGATTTGGTAAAAGTTGGGATTTCAGCGTTGGTGCTATCAGAAAGTAGGCAAAGCACACCTTCTTCACCAATTTTAGCCATGCGATGTAAGTTTGCAGGTTCACCCACAGGCGTAAAGTCAAATTTAAAGTCACCAGTAGCCACAATGTTTCCAGACGGTGTTTTTACAACGACACCAAGCGCATCTGGGATACTATGGGTTGTTCTAAAAAAGCTAACAGAGGTTTTTCTGAATCGTAATACAGTATCTTCATTAATCTCAGTTAACTTGGCATCTCTTAACAAGCCGTGTTCTTCGAGTTTGTTGGTAATTAATGCTAAAGCCAGTGGTCCCGCATAAATAGGAATATTGGCTTGACGTAATAGGTAAGGAATACCGCCAATATGATCTTCGTGACCATGAGTGATAATTAAACCTTTTACCTTTTGGATGTTTTGAACGATGTAGCTGTAATCAGAAATGACATAATCAATGCCAAGAAGCTCATCTTCAGGGAATTTAATTCCGGCATCTATCAAAAGAATCTCATCTTGGAATTGCACCCCATAACAGTTTTTTCCGATTTCACCTAAGCCACCAATCGCAAAAACACCTGTTTCATTGTTTTTAAGATTGACTTTCATCTTAAAACTCCATCAATTTGAAGTCAGCATTTTCTTGTTCGTAAGCTAAATGATTGCCTTCTAATAATTGAATGTATTCAATATTGTATGGGGTATGGTCTTCAATTAGTTGACGAGCAGTTACTTCGCTATCAGCTTCAAGATAAAGTGCTCTTGTTTGTTCTCTTTTTGGATTACGATCTTTCGTTTCTTGATAAAATACTTTGTAAATCATGAATAATCTCCTTTGTTCTATTTTAAGCACAAGGCTTTATTTTTTTCTGAAAGTCATTGTTCCATCTGCTAGCAACGGGGCTAGTAGAATTGAAAGTCTCGTATTCACTTTCAACAAAGACTTTGGTTTCGTTTTGCACTAATAATTATTTTACCATACAAATAAAAATAAGTATAGGAACTAAGGCTTAATGTCTGAAAAATCTTTAAAAGAAAAACGACTCCAGAAAAATCAATAGGAGTCGCTTCAATAATTATTTAATGAATCAATTATTTTAAGTTTTTGCTGCTAACCATAATTTCATCAATCAAACCATAATCTTTGGCTTCTTGTGCTGTCATAAAGTTGTCGCGATCAGTGTCTTTTTCGATAACTTCAATTGGTTGACCAGTACGTTCTGATAAAATTTTATTTAAGCGTTCACGTGTCTTTAAGATATGACGGGCAGCAATTTCAATTTCAGTTGCTTGTCCTTGCGCTCCGCCTAGTGGTTGGTGAATCATAATTTCTGCATTAGGTAAAGCAAAACGTTTTCCTTTAGTACCAGCTGTTAGTAAGAAACTACCCATAGAGGCAGCCATACCCATAACGATGGTTTGGACATCTGCTTTAACAAAGTTCATGGTATCGTAAATAGCTAAACCAGCAGTTACACTACCACCAGGTGAATTGATGTAAAGGTAGATGTCTTTTTCAGAATCTTGGGCATCTAAGAATAATAATTGAGAGATAATTGAATTGGCTAAATCATCTGTAACCGGTCCACTTAACATAATGATACGGTCTTTTAATAGGCGAGAGTAAATATCATAAGCACGTTCGCCACGAGATGATTGTTCGATAACTGTAGGAATTAAATTCATCCTAGCATCCTCCTTCATAACGAAAAAAATCGTTGTTCATAAATTCATTTACCTTATTTTAGCAAATCTTTTGGTAAATTGCTAATATGAAGTATACACTTTTGGTCAATAAAGGTCAAACAAATTGCTTTTGGTGAAATTATCGCTTTATGCTATAATTAGTTTTAGAATGAATCAGAAAAAAGAGGATAGATAAAATGAAATGGATTGCTTTTAATGAAGTTATTTCTGCTTTTATTGGCGTTATTTTAGGGGCGGTGATTGTCTTAATTACCAATAGCTTACGAGTAAGATATGACGAAGCGCGCCAAGTCAAGATGCGGATGCTTGAACACAAAGTCAAAGAAATTGAATTATTAGTATTGTTGAATAAAAAAATTCGCGAATTACTTGAAAAACGTGTAATGATGATGGATAAGTATGTTAGCTTTGATGCTTTTGATGATTGCTATATCACTATTGATGATTATGTTTATTTGCAATCATTCGCTTCATCTAATAGCTTTTACTTACCAAATCATATTTTAGATGAATTTTTCCAAAAGATTGCAACTAGAAAAGTGGTTTTAACCCCGGAAGAAACTGTCCAATTTGGCGCTTATGCTTATAAAGGGGGTCGTGTGGTTTTAGAGCAATTTTCAGATGAATTGACTGAATTAATTTATGAACGCAAAATTCAGATGAAACAATTGACAGATAAACCACTCGCTTATTTTTCAAAAACATTATAAAGGAAAGTGGAATGGAAAAAATAATTGTCATAGCAGGACCTACTGCGGTGGGAAAAACTGCACTTAGTATCGAGTTAGCCCAAAAATTTAATGGGGAAATTATTAATGGCGATTCCATGCAAGTTTACAAAGGTCTAGATATTGGTACTGCCAAAGTGACAAGAGAAGAAATGGCAGGAATTATGCATCACTTGTTGGATATTAAAACAGTGAATGAAGGTTTTAATGTGGCTGAATTTATCACCTTAGCGAAACAAAAAATTCAAGAAATTACTACACGTGGGCATTTACCGATTGTTGTTGGTGGCACAGGATTATATCTACAGGCTTTGATTGAGGATTATCAATTGGGATCAAGCGAAGATTCAGATGGTACGATTCGTAAAAAATATCAGGGGTTTGCTGATCAATATGGGGATAAGGCATTATGGCAAGAACTCGCACGCGTTGATTCTTTGGCTGCTGAAAAGATTGATTACCATAATGTACGCAAGGTGATTCGTGCGTTAGAAGTTTTTGAACTCACCAAGCAAAGTATATTTGCACAACAAGACAATGAAGCAATTTTTGATACATTTGGCATTTGCTTAAATACGGAGCGGGCTTTATTATATGAGCGAATCAATAAACGAGTCGAAATCATGATGCAGTCAGGTTTGGAGCAAGAAGCCCGTTTTATACTAGATTATCCAGATAGTCAGGCGGCTAAAGGAATTGGCTATAAAGAGTTTTTACCGTATTTTAATGGTAAAGCTAGCTTAGAGGAAGTGATTACAACTATCCAACAAAATTCTAGAAGATATGCCAAGCGCCAATTAACCTGGTTTAGAAATCGCATGGACTTAAAATGGATGGACTTAGTGTTACATCCAGAGAATTTAACTGACTTAGAATTAGCAATAAGTGATTGGTTAAGAAAATAATTGAGATACGAGAGGTGAATCAAATGCCTGAACAAGAAAAAGATAAAGTCATTTTAGTCGGTGTGGAAACGGAAGAAAACTTTGCTATTTTTGACACATCGATGGACGAATTACGCGGTTTAACGAAAACAGCAGACGGCGAAATCGTTTTTATTTTGAAACAAAAACGACCACAAGTTGATCGTCAAACTATTCTAGGTAAAGGAAAATTAGCAGAACTCAAACAACTCATTGATGCTTACGAAGCCAATTTAGTCATCTTTAATCATGAGTTAACCCCTCGACAAGGAAAAATTTTGACCGAAGAACTAGGGGTAAGAGTCCTTGATCGTGTGCAATTGATTCTTGATATTTTCGCGATTCGTGCACGCTCAAAAGAAGGAAAATTACAAGTCTCGCTTGCTCAGTTGGAGTATTTATTACCGCGTTTAACTGGAATGGGTGCTTCCATGTCGCGTTTAGGTGGGGGCATTGGGACGCGTGGACCTGGTGAAACGAAACTAGAAGTCGATCGAAGGCATATTCGCAATAACATTACCCAAATTAGAAATGAACTAAAAGAAGTCAAGCAACATCGGGAACGTACAAGAGAACAACGTAAAAATAAACGAGTCTATCAAATTGGTTTAATAGGTTATACAAACGCTGGTAAATCAACAATTATGAATATACTAACGACAGCTAATACGTACGAACAAGACCAACTTTTCGCTACTTTAGATCCACTAACAAAAAAATGGCGACTTCCAGAAGGGTTTGAAATGACCATTACAGATACAGTAGGTTTTATTCAAGATTTACCAACGCAATTAATCGATGCCTTCCAATCAACGCTTGAAGAAAGTAAGTCTATGGATTTTCTATTGCATGTTGTGGATGCACATGCCAAAGCCCGTCTATTACACGAAAAAACAGTGTTTGATCTAATGCAACAACTAGAGATAATCGATACCCCAGTATTAACCGTCTATAATAAAGCCGACTTGATGAAAGAAGAGGATTTTGTACCGACCTTATTCCCAAATGTTTGTATCTCAGCAAAAAGCAGCAAGGGAAAAGAAGCCTTAATTCAAGCTATAAAGCAACAGTTAATGGAACAATTCGAGCCTTATATGGTTGAATTGGCAGATCATCAAGCAAGCGAAATTTATAAATATAAGCGCGAAACAATTGTGACTTCTCAAAATTATGATGAATCCAAACGAAAATATATTATATGTGGTTTTAGTCCCAAATAATTGCTTAACCAGAAACGGAACCTGTAAGCCGATTTCTGGTTTTTTATTGTATTTGATGAACATTCTAAATGGTCTATACAGATAATGTTCAATATTTAAAGCTTTTATTTATTTTATTTAAAAAATTCCTTTATTGATAAATGTTGATAAATCAATACTTATTAAGTTTTTTTGAAAAAATTTTTATTCCATGTAAGGTTTTCTAACATATGAGGTTGACAACTTTTTCCGAACTTGGTATAGTATGGATAAGTTTTCAGAATATACTAACAAAACGAAAGTGAGGAGGAATTGGATGGGAGAAAAAGAATTACGCAAGAGCCTGTCTGTTTTTCCGATTGGCACAGTGATGAAGTTGACGGATCTATCAGCTAGACAAATTCGTTACTATGAAGAACAAGGGCTAATTAAGCCACAACGTAGTGAGGGAAACCGTCGCTTGTTTTCATTAAATGACATCGATGTTTTGTTAGAAATTAAAGATTACTTAGCAGATGGCTTAAATATGGCTGGTATTAAGCGAATGTATGAACTAAAACAAAAAGAAAAGCAAGCAGAAAAAGTCAAGAAGCCACTTACTGATAAAGATGTCAGAAGAATTTTTTATGATGAAATGATGACACAAAGTCGTTTAAACCAACAACATCCATATCAGCAAAACAATCGTATGTTGTGATGCTGTGGAAATAAAATGAGTAGAAAAATAAAGGCGGGATATTATGGCAAAAGCAAATTATACTGTAGAAGATATCAAACGCATCGCTAAAGACGAAAATGTACGTTTCTTACGCTTGATGTTTACAGATATCATGGGTACAATCAAAAACGTTGAAGTTCCAGTAAGTCAATTAAACAAAGTATTAGAAAACAAAATGATGTTCGACGGTTCATCTATTGAAGGTTTCGTACGTATTGAAGAAAGTGATATGTATTTATATCCAGATCTATCAACATGGATGATCTTCCCATGGGAAAGTGAACACGGAAAAGTAGCTCGTTTAATCTGTGATATTTATAATCCAGATGGTACGCCGTTTGCTGGTGACCCTCGTGGTAATTTAAAACGCGCCTTAAAACACATGCAAGAAATGGGCTTCACAGCATTTAACTTAGGTCCTGAACCAGAATTCTTCTTATTCAAACTTGATGAAGATGGTAAAGTAACGAAGACCTTGAACGATAAAGGTGGTTACTTTGACTTTGCACCAACTGATTTAGGTGAAAATTGCCGTCGTGATATTGTGTTAGAGTTAGAAAGTTTAGGATTTGAAGTAGAAGCATCTCACCACGAAGTAGCACCTGGTCAACATGAAATTGACTTCAAATATGCTGATGTTATCGAAGCTTGTGATAATATCCAAACCTTCAAATTAGTGGTGAAAACAATTGCTCGTAAACATGGCTTACATGCAACGTTTATGCCAAAACCTTTATTTGGTATCAATGGTTCAGGTATGCACTGTAATATGTCCTTATTCAAAGATAATCAAAATGTCTTTTTTGATCCAGAAGGTCCATTACAATTAAGCCAAACAGCTTATCACTTCTTAGGTGGATTAATCGAGCATGCTCGTGCTTACACAGCAGTATGTAACCCAACAGTTAACTCATACAAACGTTTAGTTCCTGGTTATGAAGCACCAGTATATGTAGCTTGGTCAGGTCGTAACCGTTCACCATTAATTCGTGTACCTGAATCACGTGGTTTATCTACTCGTTTAGAATTACGTTCAGTAGACCCAGCTGCTAACCCATATTTAGCAATGGCTGTATTATTAGAAGCTGGTTTAGATGGTATCACTCGTGAATTAACACCACCACCAGCAGTAGACCGCAATATCTACATCATGAATGAAGAAGAACGCGCAGAAGCATTAATTAAAGATCTTCCATCTACATTACACAATGCGATTAAAGAATTGCGTGTAGACCCTGTAATGGTAAATGCTTTAGGTCAACACATCTTCTCTAACTTTGTTGAAGCAAAACGTATGGAATGGGCATCATTCAGACAAACTGTTTCAGAATGGGAAAGAGAACAATATCTAGAATTATATTAATATGAAAATAAACCGTTGGGGCACAAAGCTTCCAGCGGTTTATTTGTTAGTTTTAGCTGTTTAGGAGGCAAAAAGGAAAAATGAAAAGAAGTGAGGATGTCTATGCTACGATGAGTGACTTTGAATGATTATATGATGTTTGTAAAGAATATGAGCGCATTTTTGGTGAAGGTAGCTTGCAACGTTGTATCGAATTTCTAAATAATCTAGCCTTTTCGTATAGAGAGGCTATCAAATGTGCAACTAAAACACTTGAGAAGGCAATCGAAAAGCATCAACCACTAAAACAAATGAGTGTTGAAGAATTTGATGGAATCATTTTCTAAAGAGTTGAAGAATTAATAAAGAAAATGTTCAGTAAATAGTTGACATCTCTTGCTTGAGCCTGTAGTATATTGCTTGGGCACTCTTAAAATGTAAGAGTCAGATTCGTGTAAATAATTGCTCCCTATTCATTCTGATTTTGATTGGATAGGGGGCGTCTTTTATTTTTATGAATCTTCCTGAAAACACGTAAAGGAGAAATGAAATGACAAAATATATCTTTGTAACTGGTGGCGTTGTTTCTTCAATTGGTAAAGGAATTGTCGCTGCATCATTAGGACGACTACTCAAAAATCGTGGCTTGAAAGTAACGATTCAAAAATTCGACCCATATATTAATGTGGACCCTGGTACGATGAGCCCATATCAACATGGGGAAGTATTTGTTACCGATGATGGTGCCGAAACTGACCTTGACCTTGGACACTATGAACGTTTCATTGATATTAATTTAAACAAATACTCAAACGTTACGACAGGTAAGATTTATTCAGAAGTACTACGTAAAGAACGTAAAGGGGAATACTTAGGCGCAACTGTTCAAGTGATTCCTCACATCACCAATGAAATTAAAGAAAAAATTATGCGTGCAGCGAGTCTAACTGATTCTGATGTGATTATTACAGAAGTCGGTGGTACGGTTGGAGATATCGAATCATTACCATTTTTAGAAGCATTACGCCAAATGAAGGCAGATGTAGGTTCTGATAATGTGATGTATATTCATACGACTTTGATTCCGTATTTAAAAGCTGCTGGTGAAATGAAAACTAAACCAACTCAACACAGCGTCAAAGAATTACGTGGTTTAGGGATTCAACCAAACATTCTTGTAGTACGTACAGAACAACCAATTTCACAAGGAACGAAGAATAAATTAGCGCAATTTTGTGATGTGGCGCCAGAAGCAGTGATTGAGTCACGCGACGTTGAAACTTTATACTCTATTCCGTTGAACTTACAAAAACAAGGAATGGACCAAATTGTTTGCGATCATCTTAAATTAGATGTCCCTGCTGCGGATATGACTGAATGGAAAGAATTAGAAAATCGTGTCTTGAACTTGAAGAAAACAGTCAAAATCGCTTTAGTCGGTAAATATGTCGAATTACCAGATGCTTATATCTCAGTTGTTGAAAGTTTAAAACATTCAGGTTTTGCCTTTGATGCTGATATTGACTTGAAATGGGTGAAATCACATGAGTTAACCCGCGAAAATGTGGCTGATTACTTAAGTGATGTAGACGGTATCTTAGTTCCAGGTGGTTTTGGTGATCGTGGGGTAGAAGGTAAGATTGAAGCCATTCGTTATGCGCGTGAAAATGATATTCCATTTCTTGGTATTTGTCTTGGAATGCAAATGGCGTGTGTGGAATTTGCCCGCAATGTCGTCGGTTTAGAAGATGCGCATACCGCTGAAAATCATCCAGGAATTAAAAACAATATAATTGACTTGATGGCTGACCAAGAAAATGTTGAAAACTTAGGTGGTACATTACGTTTAGGTTTATATCCTTGCAAATTGAAAAAAGGCACCAAAACGGCAGCGGCTTATGATAATCAAGAAGTCGTACAAGAACGTCATCGTCATCGCTATGAATTCAATAATAAATACCGTGAAATGTTTGAAGCACACGGCTTAGTCTTTTCAGGGGTTTCTCCAGATAATCGCTTAGTGGAAATCGTGGAATTACCAGAGAAAAAATTCTTCGTTGGTTGTCAATTCCATCCAGAACTAATTTCTCGTCCGAACCGTCCACAACGCTTAATTAAAGCCTTTGTTAAAGCTTCTTTAGATAATCATCAATAATTTATTTTTAGCACTCGGCCAATTGTCGAGTGCTTAATTTTATTTTCAGAAAATGTTTCGAAATGAAAAGCTGTTCTTTTCGGTTATTTTTGAAAAAAGTTAAATTTTTATAGCGATAATGCTAGTAATTCGTGAAAAATTTTGCTAAAATATACATGTTGGTTAAGTACAGCTTAACAAATAAAAGTTTTTCTAATACTTAGGAGGAATTAATTATGCCATTAGTATCAGGTACTGAAATTTTCAAGGCAGCACGTAAAGGTGGATACGCTGTAGGTGCGTT
>JAEWFE010000234.1 GCA_023389005.1 Bacillota bacterium | reverse complement strand
CTTGACCGATTCGATTTCTAACACTTTCGAAGCAAACGTCATTCGGTAAATCTAAAAAGAATACCGTATCGCAAGCTGCCAATCTTAATTCTAAAGTGGTGAGATAATTTCCATCAATTATCCATTCCTCTTGTTTTATCATTTCTTTTTGGCGCTGAATAAATTCCTCTTTCGAAATATTCGTCTGATCTAGTTTATGCCAAATTTGGTCTAAGTAATAGAGTGAAAGTTGACGTTGAT
The DNA here is from genome assembly GCA_023389005.1 of Bacillota bacterium. GTDB lineage: Bacteria > Bacillota > Bacilli > Lactobacillales > Enterococcaceae > Enterococcus_E. The sequence goes on along the minus strand of JAEWFE010000234.1, from coordinate 3,504 downwards.
CTCTTAACTTGCGCGCAAATGTACTCTTCCCAGAACCCGGACAACCAATGATTAAGATTTTATTATTCATAGCCAAAATTTTCCCTTTCAACATCCTTCAAACTTCATTATAGCAAAATAAAAACGCCTGAACCATAGACAATTCAAGCGCTATTCATTCAACTAATTTTATTAATCTCATCAAGTAATTTTACTTTCAATTCTTGTAATTTTTCGTTACTAGGTCTTACATTTTCATCAAAAGGTAACCACCAAACAGGCCCTTTCCCATTATGACCATATTTACCTAAATCCGCACTTTTGCGTGGAAAGAGATGCCAATGAACATGACTCTCACCATTACCTAATAACTCAATATTCATTTTATCAGCTTGAAACGCTTGTGAGACCGCCTGGGAAATCAAACTCATTTCATCTAAAAATTTCAATTTATATTCGTGGGGCAATTCATGTAATTCATTGACGTGTCGCTTACACAAAAATAGTGTATAACCTTCAAAATATTGATGATCCCCAATCACTACATATCCTGTTGTCATTTCTTTAACAAAATACGGATTCTTATTTTCAGTAATTTCTCTGATTCTCTCACAAATTAAACACATAATACTTTTCCTTCAATACGTATATCAATTTTTTCTTCTCTACTATTCACTTTTTGTTCTTCTATTACTAACTTAGCTAAATCAAGATGAGAATAAGTAATATAGCAGTATACTCATCAGATAATAATTCAGCTGTAATGGATTGATAAAACAAATCCATGGCATCCATATAACTAATATTTAAACGACGCATAATTTCACCAATTGTTAAACGAACCAAGGCAACGTTGTCTCTCAAGCAATCATTCTGACAAATATCACTTTGAAGAATGATTTCACCAACTTCTTTTAGTAGTACTTCCTTACTCAAAGTATGTTGTACATCATAGAATTCATCATTAAAGGCAAGTAGTCCACTATCATTTAGTATTCTATATCCTTTTTTTAAATCACCAGCGAAATAATGATTACTTACAATATTAATTAGGTAAACAAGATAATCCATTTTTCCCATTATATAATTCTCCATATTTCAGCTATTTAAGTTTCGTTTATCCGCAATTCCAGATATTTTTCTTTTGGCAATAATGCGCCTGAGACTTGTACGACTGACCCAGCGACTCGATTAGCTAATTGTAGACTATCCCTGAAATTATGATCTGCTAATAATCCAGCTACATGACTATCACCAGCCCCGACAGTATCTTTGACCTCAACTTTTTCAGAAACAAATTCTGCCCATTCACCATCATAGGCAATCACACCTTTGGAACCTAATGTAACCACGACTGGTGCATTTGTTTTGACATACAAAGATTCAATCGCAACGGATAATTCCTGTTGACCGCTCATCAAATAAGCTTCTTGTTCATTTAAGTGTAGCATTGGTTCATAAGATAACAATTGGACAATTCGTTCTGATGGGACTTCACAAACTCTTGGTCCAGGACAAAAAACAATTTTACCTTTAAAATCAGCGAGTGCATCAACTAATTCTTCGCCAGTCGCTTCCTCCACTTCTAATCCGCAAAGATAGAGATAGGCATAATCATTTAAATCAAAGTTTTCTAACCAAGAACTTTGGAAGCTATATTCGACGCCATGATAAGAAAGAAAAGTTCGTTCGCCATCTGCTTCGATAAAACAATAACAACACCCATTTTCACCCTCAACACGAAATATAGGTAATTGTAATTTAGCCAACTCACTAGCAACAAAATCACCATATATCCCTTGACCCACGGGAGATAAAAAATCAAAATCCGCGCCAAATCCCTTTAGAGTTGCAGCAACATTTAATGCACAACCGCCAATTTGCATTTTTTGGTTACTAATATGTGCATCCTCTTCACGACTAGGTAACACATCCGTATAAATTAAACAATCACAAACTGAAGAACAAATCACTAAACATTTGCTCATTACCAACCCTCATTTTCGTATATTATACAAAAATTATAGGTTTTTCTTTCGTTTAAATCAACAAAACAACAATAGAATAATATCAATTTCTATTTATCGTTCGTGTTTTGTCGATGGAATTCATTTCTACAATCTCACTACTCGCCATTGTCCAACACGTTCATAACCTAGACTCTCATATATTCTCGCTGCAACTGGATTTTCATAAAAGAGACAAGGTTCCTTTCCTTCAGCGAGTAAATCTGCGGTTAGTTTGGCTACCGTTTGACGTGCATACCCAAGACTTCTAAAAGACTCTAACGTAGCAACGCCGACTAACATTGCTAAACCAGGACATTCGGCAGTACTTCTAGCAATCGATACAATTTTTCCATCTACTCTGACGCCATAGACACGATCTAGTTTTTTCGCCAGACTTTCTTGGATTTCATCAGGTTTCGCCGAAAAGTTTTTAAAAACACTTTTAAAAACCTCTGAAATTCCTTGTGCATCTTCAGGACCAAACGATTCAACAGCTGTCATTTCAGGTGCATTTTTTAATTTTTTACATTGTGAGAAGTAACATAATACATTCTCTCTTGCAGTAAAGTCATATTTTACCACCAAACTCGCTTCCCCATTAATATGTGTAATCCGGTGACGTTCAACTAACTCTGCGATAAATTCAGGATAAATCCTACCTTCATAGCTTTGCACCAAAATGCTATTGCGATAACGTAAAACCAAACCATGAATTCCCTGATTATCTTCATCGATATATAAGTCTTGAATGTCCGAATCAAAACCATAATTATACAAGTCACCGATAATAAATAAATTCAACACGGGATTTTGATAAAGATAATCGGTCAATCGTTTCCGGTCTTGCTCACTACATTTTTTCAACATCTGCACCACCCCTTTTTCATTTCGTACATTATAACAAAAAAAGAGCATCTTGTAAGCAATTTTCACAAGATACTCGCTAAATTTTATAACAATTGTGCAAATAAACGTAAGAATAATTCTTTCAATGACAAATGAGCTTTACTTCCCTTTTGATATTCTTGCGTCACATCACGACATTCTTCAAAAGTAGCGTCGAAATCAGCTTTAATATCGAGCACTGACTGCGTGTTTACCATAAAGCAGCCATTTTCAAAATGATGATACAAACTACGATAATCCAAATTAATCGTCCCACAAGTTGCCATCACATCATCAACCACACTCATTTTCGCATGACAGAAACCTGGCGTCCATTCATAAATACGAACCCCATGCTTAACCAAATCAGGATAGAAGGAACGCGTCACCCCATAAACCATCTTTTTATCTGGAATTCCTGGGGTAATAATTCGCACATCTACGCCCCGTTTTGCAGCAAGAGCAATCGCATGCACCATTTCATCCGTTAATATCAAATAAGGAGTCATAAAGTAACAATATTTTTCCGCCTTATTGGCCATACTGATATACACTTCTTCTCCGACACGTTCACTAGACATTGGAATAAAGGCATAAGGTTGGACAAAGCCAGTCTCACTTGCTTCATAGC
>JAEWFE010000116.1 GCA_023389005.1 Bacillota bacterium | reverse complement strand
CTTCAGTTTCACCTGAACGGTGTGATACAACTGCAGTGTAACCAGCTTCTTTAGCCATTTCGATAGCTTCAAATGTTTCAGTTAAAGTACCGATTTGGTTAACTTTGATTAAGATTGAGTTAGCTGCACCTTCTTTAATACCACGTTCTAAGTAAGAAGTGTTAGTTACGAAGAAGTCATCACCAACTAATTGCACTTTATCACCAAGACGTTTAGTTAATTCTTTCCATCCATCCCAGTCGTTTTCATCCATACCATCTTCAATAGTGATGATTGGGTATTTGTTAACTAATTCTTCTAAGTAGTCAATTTGTTCAGCTGCAGTACGTTTTGCAGCACCTTCACCTTCAAATTTAGTGTAGTCATAGATTCCATCTGAATAGAATTCTGATGAAGCACAGTCAAAGCCTAAGAACACATCTTTACCTGGTTCTAAACCAGCAGCTTTAATTGCTGAAAGAATAGTTTCAACAGCATCTTCAGTACCTTCAAAACGAGGAGCGAAACCACCTTCGTCACCAACAGAAGTTTCTAAACCACGATCTGCTAAAATTTTCTTCAAAGCATGGAATACTTCAGCACCCCAACGTAATGCTTCTTTGAATGTAGGTGCACCAGCAGGTACAATCATGAATTCTTGGAAAGCGATTGGCGCATCTGAGTGAGAGCCACCATTGATGATGTTCATCATTGGAGTAGGTAATACTTTAGTATTGAATCCACCTAAGTAGTGATATAAAGGAACATCTAAGTAATCTGCAGCAGCACGAGCAACAGCAATAGATACACCTAAAATAGCGTTCGCACCTAATTTGCTCTTAGTTGGAGTTCCATCTAATTCGATCATTGCTTTATCGATAGCCATTTGGTCAGTTACATCGTAACCAATGATAGCTTCAGCAATAATGTTGTTCACGTTGTCAACAGCTTTAAGAACGCCTTTACCACCGTAACGTCCTTTATCTCCATCACGTAATTCAACAGCTTCGTGTTCACCAGTTGAAGCTCCTGAAGGAACCATACCGCGACCGAATGCACCTGATTCAGTATAAACTTCTACTTCGATTGTTGGGTTACCACGTGAGTCTAAGACTTCGCGAGCGTAAACATCAGTAATAATTGACATGTTTGTGTCTCTCCTTTGAGTTTTTATCTTAAGGGAATTCCCTTAGTTACCTTTATTTTAGATAATTTTATTGAAAACTGCAATAATAATTTCAATGAAAACGTATTTATTATCGAATTATTTCACAGCTTCTAATAATTTTAAGAATGATTCTGGTTGTAAGCTTGCACCACCAACTAATGCACCATCAACGTTTTCTTTTGCCATGTATTCAGCAATATTTTCTGGTTTAACAGAACCACCATATTGAATACGTACTTTTTGAGCAACTTCGCTACCGTATAATTTTTCAACAGTGCTACGTACAACACCACAGATTTCATCAGCAATATTTGCATCAGCTGATTTACCAGTACCAATAGCCCAAATTGGTTCGTAAGCAATAACCATGCTGCTAACTTGTTCAGCAGAAAGATCAGCCAAACCTTTAGTAATTTGACTTTCAATCCATGCAGCAGTTTGACCAGCTTCGTATGTTTCTAAACTTTCACCACAGCATAAAATTGGCGTCATACCATTTGCAAAAATAGCTTTTGCTTTTTTATTGATTTCTTCATCAGTTTCGTGGAAGTAATCGCGACGTTCTGAGTGACCAATGATAACGTATTGTACACCTAAATCTGCTAAAGCTGCTGGAGAAGTTTCACCAGTAAAAGCACCAGCGTTTTCCCAGTAGCAGTTTTGGGCAGCAATTTGGAGTTCAGTACCTTTTGCTTCAGATACTAATGTTTCTAAGAATAAAGCAGGTGATCCAATCACTGAATCAACTTTTTCATTGCTTGGTAAGCTATTTTTTACTGCTTGTGCAAAAGCTTTAGCTTCTGAAGCAGTTTTGTTCATTTTCCAGTTTCCTGCGATAATTGGTTTACGCATGAATGACACTCCCTTAAAATTTTATAGCAAGGAAAGCTAGTATAACTAACTTTCCTCAATTGTTTTTATTATTTGTCGTTGATTGCTGCAAGTCCAGGTAAAACTTTACCTTCTAATAATTCTAAACTTGCACCGCCACCTGTTGAGATATGAGTGAATTTATCAGCGAATCCTAATTGTTCAGCTGCAGCTGCAGAGTCACCGCCGCCGATAATTGTTGTAGCATCAGCAAGATTTGCAATAGCTTCACATACACCGATTGTTCCTTTAGCAAAGTTTGACATTTCAAATACACCCATAGGTCCGTTCCAAACAACAGTTTTCGCACCAGCTAATGTTTCAGCGAATAATGCAATTGTTGCAGGACCGATATCAAGACCCATTTGTCCATCAGGAACGTTACCTTCATGAACTTCTGTAGGTACATCATTTGAAAATTCTGCAGCAGTAACAGAATCGATTGGTAACACTAATTTATCACCAGCTTTTTCAATTAATGATTTTGCTAATTCTACTTTATCAGCTTCCACTAATGAATTACCAATTTCCATTCCTTTTGCTTTATAGAATGTGTAAGTCATTCCCCCACCGATTAAAATTTTATCAGCTTTAGGAATTAAGTTTTCGATAACACCAATTTTATCAGAAACTTTCGCACCACCAAGGATTGCAACCATTGGTCGTTTTGGCTCTTCAACCGCTTCACCGATAAATTTAATTTCTTTTTCCATTAAGAAACCAGCAACTGTAGGAATACCAGTTGAGGCAATACCTACGTTAGATGCATGTGCACGGTGTGCTGTACCGAATGCATCATTAACAAATACATCACCTAAAGAAGCCCAATATTTACCTAATTCTGGATCATTTTTGCTTTCTTTTTTACCATCAACATCTTCAAAACGAGTGTTTTCAAAGACAACAACTTCGCCTTCTTTTAAGTTATTGATAGCTGCTTCTAATTCAGCACCACGAGTTTCTGGTACAAATGTAACATCTTGACCTAATAATTCACCTAAACGTTTTGCAACTGGTGCTAATGATTTGCCTGCTTTATCTTCTTCTGTTTTCACACGACCTAAATGTGAGAATAAAATAGCCTTACCGCCATTTTCTAAAACATATTTAATAGTAGGTAATGCTGCTTTGATACGAGTATCATCAGTGATTACACCATCTTTTAAAGGAACATTAAAGTCAACACGAACTAAAACTTTTTTTCCTTTTAAATCGATATCACGAACTGTTTTTTTAGCCATGAGATAGCCTCCTAATTATTCTTAATAAAAAAAGCGAAGAAGCGCGTCGCTTCCCCGCTTTAAAACTGCATCTAGATTTAGAAATAAATCTTATAATTTAGCGAAGTATTCTAAAGTACGTACTAATTGAGCAGTGTATGACATTTCGTTATCGTACCAAGAAACAGTCTTAACTAATTGTTGGTCACCAACAGTCATTACTTTAGTTTGAGTAGCATCGAATAATGAACCATAAGTAATACCTACGATATCAGATGATACTAATTGTTCTTCAGTGTAACCAAATGATTCAGTTGAAGCTTCTTTCATAGCAGCGTTAACTTCATCAACAGTTACTTTAGTTGATAATACTGATACTAATTCAGTTAATGATCCAGTTGGAACAGGAACACGTTGAGCAGCACCGTCTAATTTACCGTTTAATTCAGGGATTACTAAACCGATAGCTTTAGCAGCACCAGTTGAGTTAGGAACGATGTTAGCAGCAGCTGCACGAGCACGACGGAAGTCACCTTTAGGGTGTGGTCCATCTAGAGTCATTTGGTCACCTGTGTAAGCGTGGATTGTAGTCATTAATCCTTCTACAACACCAAATTTGTCGTTTAATGCTTTAGCCATAGGAGCTAAACAGTTTGTAGTACATGAAGCACCTGAAATAACTGTTTCTTTACCAGTTAATGTTTCATGGTTAACGTTGTAAACGATTGTTGGTACATCGTTACCACCAGGAGCTGAGATAACTACACGTTTTGCACCAGCTTTTAAGTGTAATTCAGCTTTTTCTTTTGAAGTGAAGAATCCAGTACATTCTAAGACGATATCAACACCTAGTTCACCCCATGGTAATTCTTCAGGGTTACGGTTAGCTAAAACTTTAACTTCTTTACCGTTTACGTTGAATGAACCATCGTGAACTTCAACAGTACCGTTGAAACGTCCTTGAGTTGTATCATATTTTAACAAGTGTGCTAACATTTTAGCATCTGTTAAGTCGTTGATAGCAACTACTTCGATTCCTTCTACATCTTGGATACGACGGAAAGCTAAACGTCCGATACGTCCGAATCCATTAATACCTACTTTAACTGTCATTTAAGATTTCCTCCTTATGAAAATCAAAAAAATTTTTATTTTAAAGGGTTACCCCTTTTAAAATCTCACTTGCGACGGCTTCATCAGTAATCAAGCAAGTTTGCTTAGGCGCATTTTTCATATACGCAGCAATTGCTTTTGCTTTACTTTTACCACCGGCAATTGCAAACATGTACGGGACATTTTGCAACTGACTTAATTTTAACCCAATTCTAGGTGTTTTGTAAACAATTTGTCCATCCTGATTGAAAAAATATCCAAAAGATTCTGCAACAGCACCATTTTGTTTTAACATCAAAATTTCATCTTCTGTCATTTTTCTGCGAACCGCCATCGGAAGCGCGCGCCCGATACTATGAATGACACAATTTGCACCTTGTATCAAACTTAACACTTCAGCAATTGAAGGTTCCTGTAATAAACTTTCATATGTATTCACACTGAGTTGTTCAGGAACATAAATCGCTCGATAAGCTCCATTAGTTTTCATCGCCATCACAGCACTAATGGTATTCGCTTGAACATTCATCAATTCACCAATCCCACCTCTTGCGGGAACAAATAAATTGTGCCGATATTCTGTTTCAAGATTTTCAAATTGTTCTGCAGCTTGAGCCATTGTCGTGCCGCCCATTACCGCTATGATATTTTCACCATTTGGCAGTTGCTCATCTAAGGTATGATATAAAACTTTCCCTAAACGAGAAATCACTTGACTCTGCTTATCACTATCACCCGATACAATGATACAGCGAGCAATTCCTAGATATTTAGCAAGTTTGGACTCGATTTGTTGCATTCCTAAAACTTGATCCATCAAACTAGCCAATTGATTATAAATATCTTCACCTTTATCAGTTAACCGCATCCCTGTTTTTGAGATAGAGATAAAGTCAAGACGTTTTAATTGTTCTGTCTCGGTTCTTAATGTTCTCTCTGTCAGTGATAACGCCTCTGATAAGGCCCGCCGACCAATTGGCTGCAACCAGTATAATCCTTGCAACACTTTATAGCGTTGTTGAAGCATTGGTATCACTTCAGGAACTACTGAACCAATCAATTTAAGATCATTTATCATTATTCCCTCCGTTGGACTAAATATGTCCTAATAAGACGATTCATGACCCGTGTCGGATAAAAAAATTTGTGGCAGGCTTCATTAACCTTCTCACAGGAAATATCATATCATCTTTTTTTTAATTAATCAAGATAATTCTATAGATATTTTCAAAATAGTTTTCAGAAAAAGATAAAAGCAAAACGAGTGGGGTAAATATCGTCCCACTCGTATATAAATCAATCAAATCTTTTTCGTTTTGAAGAGACTAAAATACCTAATTCTTCACGATACTTTGCAACCGTTCTTCGAGAAATCTCCATTCCTTCCTCTGCTAGAAGTTCTGATAATTTTTGGTCAGATAAAGGTTTTTGTTTGTTTTCTTGATCTACCAACTCTTTCAATCGTGTTTTCACTTGTGAATTAGCCACTTCTTTGCCATCTGTTCCTACAATACTTTGCACAAAAAAGGCACGCATTTCAACAATTCCATTGTCGGTTTCAATATATTTTCCATTAACTGCACGTGAAACGGTGGATTCGTGAATATCAAGCGCATTGGCAACTTCTTTCATGGTTAGTGGCTTTAATGGACGTGTTGCATCCAAAAAATATTCCTGTTGCGCATCAATAATGTACTTTCCAACGGCTAATACAGTATCGCCTCTTTGCATAATTGCTTTTTGTAACGATTCAAATTCTTGGACCTTATTTTGCAAATATTTTTTTACCTCTATATCTTGGCTATCTTTGAATTGTTCAAAATAGTTTTGTTGAAAACGTAATTCTGGCATTCCTTGTCGATTCGGAATCACTTTTAACTTTCCTTCCTCAACTTTAACAGTAATGTCAGGTATCACATAGAGCCCCTCCACACTACCGTACTGCGCACCAGGAGTTGGTGTAAGTGTCTGGATATAATCAAATATTAACTGAATGTCATTTAATCCGATGTTTAGCTTTTTAGCAATCACATCCCATTTACGACCAACCAACTCATCGAAGAACTCTTCTAATACATAGTAAGCTAAAGACGGTGCCTTTTGATCACGCTCAGTCTGCAACATCAAACATTCTTGTAAATTGCGTGCACCTACACCTGCTGGATCAAGTTGTTGAATTAAGGTCAGTGCATCTAGCATTTGAATAGGTTCAGCCTTCGTAATTTGTTGTGCTTCTTCTAAAGTAATTTTCAAATAGCCATTTAAATCAATGTATTCAACTAAAAACAAGACTAAAGTACGTAAATAAGTATCGCGATAATTTAAATGAATTTGTTGGATTAAATGTTCAAATAAAGATTCATGAATATCGGCAACTTGCGAAAATGAATCTAACTCTTGACCGGTTGAAGATTTAGGTTTGGCATAATTAGATGTATAATTGGCTTCTTTAATTTCAATCAGCGGATTTTCCATTGATTGTGATTTAATATACTGATTGAGTTCATCAATGGAAAAATGTAAAACTTGAAGAGATTGTTGTAGCGTTTGTGTCATTAATAACTTTTGTGTTTGGGTTTGTTTTTGAGAAACTTGTTGTTCGAATTTCATAGTATACCTCTTGTCATCTAAATCAAAATTGTGTAGAATATATTCGTTAAGCACCTTTAGTGTAGTGGATATCACGCAAGATTCCGGTTCTTGAGACAGGGGTTCGATTCCCTTAAGGTGCGTAGAGTACTATGTTGAATGACATGGTACTTTTTTTATTTCATTAGCGTAATCGTTTTCTTTA
>JAEWFE010000101.1 GCA_023389005.1 Bacillota bacterium | reverse complement strand
GATTTCTTTGCCTGCGATATCTTGTTTACTAAAGACAACTTCTTTTTTCTCTACTTGGTCTGTTACGACTACTTTGCCATCTTTAACCTTCGCATCTGGTGTTTCATGTACTTCTACTGTACCGTCTTCTTTAACAGTAAACGTGAAATCTGTCACTGCTACGTAACCTTTCGGTGCTGCTTCTTCATGGAAGGTATAGATTCCTGGTGCTAAGCTGATTTGATGCGATTGTCCTGCTGCTGAAGTCCATTCACTGACAACTTCTCCACCTTGTTTGATTTGAATTAGCGCACCGGCAATTTCATTGCCTGCGATATCTTGTTTACTAAAGACAACTTCTTTTTTCTCTACTTGGTCTGTAACGACTACTTTGCCGTCTTTAACCTTCGCATCTAAAGTCTTGTATACTTCTACTGTGCCATTTTCTTGAACAATAAATGTAAAGTCTGCTACCGCAACGTAACCTTTCGGTGCTGCTTCTTCATGGAAGGTATAGATTCCTGGTGCTAAGCTGATTTGATGCGATTGTCCTTCTTTTGAAGTCCATTTTTCTACAACTTCTTCACCTTGTTTGATTTGAATTTGCGCACCGGCAATTTCATTGCCTGCGATATCTTGTTTGCTGAAAGTGACTTTTTTCTTTTCTGCTTGGTCTGTAACAACTACTTTGCCATCTTTAACCTTCGCATCTGGTGTTTCATGTACTTCTACTGTACCATCTTCTTTAACAGTAAACACGAAATCTGTCACTGCTACGTAACCTTTCGGTGCTGCTTCTTCATGGAATGTATAGATTCCTGGCGCTAAGCTGATTTGATGCGATTGTCCTTCTTCGGATGTCCATTGTTCTACAACTTCTTCATCTTGTTTAATCTGAATCTGTGCACCCGCAATTTCATCACCATTTAAATTTCTTTTACTAAAAATAATATCCCGAAAAACAACACTAGATTTCTCATCTACCATCTTTAAGAGATAAGTCCCATTGTCAGTTGGCATATCAACATATCGACCGCTCTCATTCTTATAAGTGACTTTTCCAGCATTATTAATTCTGAATACTATTTTTTCAGCTTTCTCATAGCCTTTCGGTGCAGACTTTTCAATAAATTCGTAATTTCCAGGTAATAAATTTAACACCTTATCTTCACCTGAAATCCATTCACCGTAATCTTTCCCTGAATCTGAGTTCATAACCTGAATTCTAGCACCTGAAAGTGTCTGATTTTGATTATCTACTTTTCTAAATTTGATTGGTATGCGACGTTCAGAAATTGACGATGTCAATAAATTTTGATAACTCACATAATCTGTACGCAACGGATGATGATACCACTCATAAATATTAACTTCAAAATCACTAGGCATTACTAATTCATCAAAATGATTATCAATTAAATCTACCATCTTTTGATAAGCAGTATATACTTCTCCGCCAATACCTTTTAACGTGTCTCTTTCCTTTGCTCCTTTACTTGAATGATCGGTATAATTATAAATAACAGCTTGCGTTACTTGTTCAAATTGCCTATCTCCCAAATTTTGCTGAAGATTTTTCGCATCATAAGGATATCCTATATAAAGAATTTTCTTTAATATTTGGTCAATATTCAAAGGAACTTCCCTATGATAATTATAACCTTGAACATTATCATAATCACCTACCATCCGATATACATTTTCTTGAGTATATGGCATTTTAGCATAAGCTAGAGTAGACTGATCTCCACTTGGTATAGCCCAACCTCTTAATAGGGTTTGACTAAAATAACCATTTATACAATAAGCTATTTCCCATTCTTTAATGTCTGGAGTCTTAGTAGCTCTTGGATTTGATGATTGATAGGGGCCAAATAAACGAATCGGATAAGAATTAATACCATTTTCTACAGAAGTATATCTTCTCGCAACATAAAATTCTTTATCTTTGCTGTGGTCGGCAATGGTGGAATTGTATGCATAAACATTTTTTACACCTAACATATTAGAAAACAATACCATCCCTATAAAAGCCACTGTCGCTACTATTTTAAAAATTTTCCTATAATTTTCCATCTATTTTCTCCTCGTTTTTTTATTCATTAAAATTCTTTTATCTACCGTTTAAAAGAACTCAATCATAAAACGTCTGGAGAAAATCCGAGTACATTCTAGCATCTGTTGTGCACCTTCTTTCATATTCATTTTTCAAAGAACTTCTTATAAAAGGTCTATCCTTCCTAGTCTATAATACTCTCATAAAATAACTAATTTTCAAATCCTATTAGACTAATTTTAATATAAAAACAACTCTGAACGATTTAAAAAGAACAATTATAACACATTAAATAATTTAAATCACAAACTTTTTGCAAACACAAATTAGATTAACGACTATTTAAATACTAAATAAAAGAAGAAAATACACCTTATATACACCGAATTTTCAATAACGAAAAATATCCAAAGAATAATATATCGCACGAAATTTATCAACTATATATATCCAATTAATTCTCATCGTTTATTAACATTTTAACAAAAGTTCATTTACATAAGTTTACAAAGTATACACAAATGATCATTTTTCCACGTTAGTCTCTCCCCTAGAAATCACAACCTCTTTTTTCCAAAGCTATCTTTGTACATTACAGCAACTTTTGCTAGAAATTTCATGAAATCAACATTATAATGAGAATGATTTCATAAATTTGAGAGGATGATTTTAATGAAGTATGCCATTAACTGGGATTTAGATTCTATTTTCGCTGGAGGAAGTAGCTCTGAAACACTGCGACAAGAATTGAATGAATTATCTACCAAAATCAACGCATTCCACCAACTTGTCGATGCTTTTACACCAAACACTGAAAATCAAGTGGAAGCATTGACCGAAATTTTAGCAGTTCACGAAGAAATTCAAAAAAGCTTTACTGAATGTGGCTCATTTATCGAAGCTTTGAACTCTGCAAATATCCATGACCAACAAGCCAAATTATTAACTGGCCAACTTTACAGCAACCTTCCTGCTTTTCAACTAGCCACAACGATTTTAAATAAGAAATTTGCTAGCTACAGTGAAGAAGATTGGCAAAACTTAATGACACACTTTAGTCAAATTGCTTTCCGTCTATCTGAAATGCGCAGAGATGGCCAAGAATTATTAGACGAACAATCTGAAAATATTATCAATACCTTGGCGCTAGATGGTCAAAGTGCTTGGAGTCAACACTACGATACCATCGTCGCAAGTATCCAAATTCCATTTAACGGCGAAATGCTTTCAGCTGGTCAAGCCTTCAACACCATGATGTCTAGCCAAGATAAAGCAGTCCGCCAAGAATTATTCGAAAAATGGGAAAAAGCTTGGAGCGAAAAAGCAGATATTTTTGCGGACACCTTAAATCACTTGGATGGTTTCCGTTTAAATAACTACAAATTACACGGTGTCGATGATTTCTTGAAACAACCTTTGGAATACAACCGCTTGGATAAAGAAACGCTAGACATGATGTGGGGAACAATCCAAAAAAATAAACAACCAATTATCGACTTCTTGACACGTAAGGCACAATTGTTCGGTAAAGATAAAATGGATTGGCAAGACCAAGATGCACCGATTGTTTTAGGAAATTTTGAAGAACGTCGCTATACTTTTGATCAAGCCGCAGATTTTATCGTGGAAAACTTTAAGAAATTCTCACCTAAAATGTCTGAATTTGCACAAATGGCCTTTGATAAAGCTTGGATTGAAGCAGAAGATCGCCCTGGTAAACGTCCTGGTGGCTATTGTACAAGTCTACCTAAGTCACAAGAATCTCGTATCTTTATGACTTATGGTGAATCAGTCAATGAAGTTTCCACCTTGGCACACGAATTAGGACATGCTTTCCACAGCCATGTCATGTGGGATTTACCTACTTTAAACCAAGACTATGCGATGAACGTTGCTGAAACGGCAAGTACTTTTGCAGAATTAATCGTGGCAGATGCAACCTTAAAAGAAGCCAAGACGGATGAAGAAAAAATCAACTTGCTAGATGTGAAATTACAAAATGCAATTGCGATGTTTATGAACATTCACGCACGCTTTATCTTTGAAAGCAACTTCTATGCAGCACGTCAAAAAGGCTTGGTCGCAACAGATGAAATTACACGTCTAATGGTTGAAGCACAAAAAGAAGCTTATATCAATGGTTTAGGCAGCTATCACCCACATTTCTGGGCAGCTAAACTACACTTCTTTATTGATGAAGTACCATTTTATAACTTCCCATATACATTTGGTTACTTGTTCAGCCTAGGCATTTATGCTAAGGCAAGCCAACATGCAGATGGTTTTGAAGATCAATACATTGCTTTACTTCGCGATACAGCAAGTATGACGACGGAAGAATTAGCGAAAAAACACCTTGATACCGACTTACACCAAGCCACTTTCTGGCAAGCAGGTATCGATATGGTTCTAAAAGATATCGCAACCTTCATGGAATTAACAGAAAAATATATCTAATCCAAAGTAAAACGCATGACTCATTCACTTCGAGTCATGCGTTTTTTAGGGAATATATGAGGGAGTTAATCTTCCTTGCGGCGTCGTTTAGATATTAATCCAAGTAATCCTGCCATACTTACTGTCGCTAGCCCTGCAGTAGTTGTATTTGCCTTGCTACCCGTTTTTGGCAAGTGACGACTTGATCTTCTTGGTGTTTCTTGTACCACTCGTTGTGGCGTTGGCTGTGGTTGAGGTGTTGGGTTTCCTCCTGTATTTGGTAATCTAGGTGGTGTCGGTACACTATTTTGTACGTATACAACGTGATCTACCACATCTGGATTTTCAACCGTTGCTACTAATCCACCAGCTTGCACCTTATCTGCTGTATATTTAGCAATTTCAGGCGTGACGACTTGATCAAATACATGTTTTCCTGGTTGCCACTCTGTTCGCTCCACAATTTCACCAGTTACCTTATCTACTTTGATGCTTCGAGTAAAGGCATCTTTCACATAAGTTACGTGATTAGCCGGCGTCTTATCACCTGCACCAGAGTAGTAAATCGTTTGTGATGCATCTTTGGCTAGGTTTTCTCTTGCCGCATCTTCTGGTACTTTTGGCCCATGTGGATCATCCGGATTAATTGGTGTACCCGGTGTTCCTGGATTTTCTGGTGTGTATTCAGTGATAGCGTGTTTTAAGACCACATCGTAAGTTTGACCTTTATTATCGTCTCCGAATACTCCTCCAGCTTTTCCTGTGAAGCCATCAGATACTAACTCATAACCTTTTTTGATTAACTCATCAATTGTTGGTTGAGTACTATAGTTGATTGTATCGCCATAGTTTCCACCGATAGAACTTCCAGTTCCTTCGATTTCGGTCATATCTTTATCTTGGTCTAGATAACGAACAGTTAAGGTTCCTTCTTTTGGTGCATAAACAACATCATCCACCACGTTTGGATTTGCAACGGTCGCAGTTAAACCTCCTGCTTGATCCTTATCCGCATAGTAGTTCATCACTACTGGTGTAGCGACTGTTTCAAAGGCGTGTTCATTTGGTGTCCAATCTTTACGCTCAATGATTGTACCCGTGACTTTATCTACTTTAATGCTTCGAGTAAACGCATCTTTAGCAGTAATCACACTATCCGCCGGGGTGTTTTCTCCCGCTCCTGTGTAATGAACTGTTTGTGACGCATCTTTGGCTAGATTTTCTCGTCCCGCATCTTCTGGTACTTTTGGTCCATCTGGATCTTCTGGATTAATTGGCGTATCTGGTGTCCCTGGATTTTCAGGTGTGTATTCAGTGATACCGTGTTTTAAGACCACATCGTAAGTTTGACCTTTATTATCGTCTCCGAATACTTCTCCAACTTTGCCTGTGAAGCCATCTGATACTAACTCATAACCTTTCTTAAGCAATTCATCAATTGTTGGTTGGGTACTATAGTTGATTGTATCGCCATAGTTTCCGCCGATAGAACTTCCAGTTCCTTCGATTTCAGTCATATCCTTATCTTGGTCTAGGTAGCGGACGGTTAATGTTCCTTCTTTTGGTGCATAAACAACATTGTCTACCACGTTTGGATTGTCAACGGTCGCAGTTAAACCTCCGGCTTTATCCTTATCCGCATAGTAGTTCACCACTTCTGGCGTAGTGACTGTTTCAAAGGCATGTTTATTTGGTGTCCAATCTTTACGCTCGATGATTGCACCCGTGACTTTATCTACTTTAATGCTTCGAGTAAACGCATCTTTCACGGGAATCACATTATCCGCTGGGGTG
>JAEWFE010000100.1 GCA_023389005.1 Bacillota bacterium | reverse complement strand
GTACGTGGTATGGTACGTTGGAAGATGTATTGCCTGAAAAAGATTTAAATTATGTCGCACATTCGACCAAGGTGAATACCAAGGCGATTACGGATAAACTATGGGAAACTGCTGAAGATTTAGCAGTCTCAGATGAAAAAGTTTGGAACGACAATCGTTTACGTTATTTGGTGACTTTAGAACCGGGACAAGAATTGAAACTGTCCTTTAAGACGAAGATTGTAAAAGAAGAAGACGGTAAAATTGTCAATAGATTTTCTGGTGTGAATGCTGAAAACCCTGATTTCAATAAAGACAGTAACACAGTTGAAACCCAGGTTCATGTCCGCAAGCTTATGGTGAATAAAACCGTCGATAAGGCAGAGGCAAAAACAGGGGATATCCTAACTTATAAACTTACTGTAGAAAATACGGGTACGGCAAAATGGGTAGGAATGTTAACTGATAAACTCACAGATGATTTACAAGCTTTGAAGACGGATGTGGGAAGTTTTGATGGCAATACTTTAAGTGTGCCAATTGATTTGGATCAAGGACAAACCCAAGTCATTACGTTCACCGCTAAAGTTTTAAGGAAGAAAGCTGGCGAAATTCTCAACCATGCTTCAGTCACTCATGAAAATACGCCAGAGTTAAATGTGGAAAGTAATGAAGTGAAAACTGTTGTGGAAGAAGAACCTGAACCCGATCCAACACCAACGGAACCAGAGGAAAAACCGGATGAACCCGATCCAACACCAACGGAGCCCGGGGATAAACCGGATGAACCAGATCCTAAACCAACGGATCCAGAAAAGGAACCTGAAAAAGAACCAGAGAAAGATTCGGATAATGACAAGAATCTTCCTAAAAATGAGAACCAAGGGAAACCTAATAAACAAACTGATCCGAAAGCAAGTAAACCAAAACAAGGCCCTGCTGCCAAAACTAAGGCTAAGAATGATTTACCTGCTGCTGGAACGAAACAAAATGGTTATCTATGGTTAGGCGTAGTATCTTTAGGTATAGCTGGTATTGTGATTTACTTTGATAGAAAAAGTCGCTGGCATCACTAACAACCAGTAAATCACTCCTCTTATAAGCGAATAGTCTATACTTTTACTCAAGAAGTGTAGATATTCGCTTTTTTTATCTTAAACTTTTATGTCAAGACAATAAAACGAGATAGAAAGATTGAAATTCTGCTGTTTTTTTGGTATGGTAAGGCTTGTAACGAAATGAAAAACGAGGGTAAATGATGCAACCAATAATTGAAATGAAGGATTTGACTTTTCGCTATCAAGAAGAAGATCAAACACCTGCTTTAAATAAAGTATCATTGAACATTAATCAAGGGGAATGGATTGCGATAATTGGCCATAATGGTTCGGGTAAATCCACCCTGGCAAAGACGATTAATGGTTTGTTACTACCTGAGTCTGGAAGTATCAAGGTCAATGGTCAAGAAATAAATGAAAAAACTATCTGGGAAGTACGTCGCAATGTTGGTATGGTTTTTCAAAATCCAGATAATCAATTTGTCGGCTCAACTGTAGAAGATGATGTCGCTTTTGGTTTGGAAAATCAAGGCGTGCCGCGAGAAGAAATGTTGGTACGTGTAAGAGAATCACTAGAGCAAGTGCGAATGGCCGAATTTATGCGCAAAGAACCATCTAGGCTTTCAGGTGGTCAAAAACAACGTGTCGCCATTGCTGGAATTGTGGCTTTAAGACCGAATGTGATTATTCTTGATGAAGCAACGAGTATGCTTGATCCTGAAGGCCGCTTAGAAGTGATTGCTACAGTGAAGAAAATTAAAGAAGAAAATAATTTAACCGTTTTATCGATTACTCATGATATCGATGAAGCCGCTAATGCTAATCGAATTTTTGTGATGAAAAAAGGTGAACTTATCCAAGAAGGTACGCCAGAAGAAATCTTTTCTCAAGGTGAAAAATTAATTGAGCTAGGATTAGATTTGCCATTTCCAGAGCGCTTGAAGTCAGCACTAAAAGCTCGTGGTGTGGACGTACCTGAAGAATATATGACTGAAGAAGGGATGGTGGATTGGCTATGGACATCCGTTTTGAACAAGTAGATTTTACTTACCAACCCAATACCCCTTTTGAGCATCGAGCACTCTTTGATATTAATTTGGCGATTAAAGAGGGAAGTTTTACAGCATTAATCGGGCATACAGGTAGTGGTAAATCAACTTTACTGCAACATTTAAATGCCTTGCTCAAACCCACGAAAGGTACCGTAAACATCGGTGAACGTGTGATTACTCCGCAAACCGATAATAAAAACTTAAAACCAATTCGTAAAAAGGTTGGAATTGTCTTTCAGTTTCCGGAATCTCAGTTATTTGAAGAAACAGTAGAAAAAGATATTGCTTTTGGCCCACAAAATTTTGGTGTAAGTCTAGAAGAAGCAAATCAAATTGCGAAAGATACATTGAAATTAGTAGGATTAGATGAAAGCTATCTTGAGCGTTCTCCTTTTGATTTATCAGGAGGACAAATGCGTCGTGTTGCTATTGCCGGTGTTTTGGCGATGCAACCAGAAGTCCTTGTGCTTGATGAACCAACAGCTGGCCTAGATCCTCAAGGGCGTAAAGAAATGATGGATATGTTTTGGCGTTTGCATAAAGAACGTGGCTTAACACTAGTTTTAGTCACGCACTTGATGGATGACGTGGCTGATTATGCAGATTATGTGTATGCTTTAGAAAAAGGACGTGTGGTGAAAGAAGGAACACCATCAGAATTATTCCAAGATGTCGATTGGTTGTATGAAAAGCAATTGGGCGTACCTACAGCGACTCAATTTGCGCTAAAACTTCAGGAAAAAGGAATGAAGTTTGCCCAATTACCATTGACCCCGCAAGCTTTAGCCGATGAAATTATTAGACAGCGAGGTGAGGATGATGAATAAATTGATTTTTGGTCGCTATATTCCCGGTAATTCATTGATTCATCAGATGGATCCTCGAGCAAAATTGGTCGCAAGTTTTTATTTCATTGGGATTATCTTTTTAGCGAATAACTGGCAAACGTATTTATTACTCGCAGCTTTTACCTTTTTTGCCATCTA
>JAEWFE010000078.1 GCA_023389005.1 Bacillota bacterium | reverse complement strand
GTAAATGCATCAATGCCCCCGCCAATAAAAGTCAAGAGTAAGCCAACAAAGCGGTTTTCATGGAATGTGGTTTCCATTTTTTCAACTCCTTCAATTCATGCCTTATTAGCTTTAGAATAGAATAGTTTCTTGAAAATTTCAAGTTCATTTCATCAAAAAAAGCCCTCTAAAAAAGAAGGCTTCTCTTTAAAAGATATTTGAGTTTTTATAACGGAAATGATTAATAATCGCTGAAATTCCCATCACAATTAGAATAGCACCCCCAAATTGAATGACCACTAATACACCTGTAAATGGGTTTAACAAAATGGTTAAGCCGGCGATGATGATTAAAACACTGTAAATGATGCTGCCGATATGATGACCGACTGCTTGTTGAATGTTGAGATTCATCATTAATTGACTAATACCAGAAATCAATACGCCCAAACCAATAATAATAGGTAAGAAAGAAAGTAATAATTTTGATAAGAAAAAGACCACTAATGCTGCAATCAACAAACCAACTCCACTACTCATACGACTATCATAATAACCCATTCGTTGTTTGAAGCGATAGGCATGATAACAATTTTTGGCACCAAAGAATAATAATACAAGTGATAAAATTGTAATCACTAACTGTAAAGAGTTTTTTGGTGCAATGATTAATGGCAACCCTAAGATAATATAAGCAAGCCCAAGAAATAGTTGATTGACTTGGATGGTTTTAAAAAAGGTATTCATTTTATCCACCTCGATATATTTGATGATTTAATTATAACACAAAAAACATATAATTAGAAATCATTCAAAAGTATGATTTTGTATAATTCGTACGCACGTTTCCATTAAATATTATGGTATAATAATCGTAAATAGTGATTATCGCAAAAGGAGTGGTTCTTTTGACTTTGCAGTTTATTTACGGCGATGGAACAAGCAATCATTTAACAAGCTTAATGCAAAAAGCACAGCAACATTTAGCACAGCCTAATCATCAAGTTATTTTCATCGTGCCTAATTATAATAAATTTGAACGCGAAATTGAAATATTAAAGGCTTATCAACAACATAAAAACACACAGGATTTTTCAAGTACGAATTTGCAAATTTTTAGTTTTCAACGTTTAGCTTGGTTTTATACCCAAAAACTTCCTGTAGCCATTCACCATCCGCTGCAATCCGTAACCAAAGAAATGATTTTGCGTCAAGTATTGATTGAAACTGGTGAGCAATTACGCATTTATCGTGGTGAAATCATGAATCAAGGCTTTATTCAGCAAGTACTAGACTTATTTAACGAATTTGAAAATGGCCGAATTCAAATGCAACTATTACAGGTACCGAATGAATCCACGCAACATGCTGAATTAGCGGACAAATTAGCGGAATTACAAATCATCTATCAAGCATTTATTCAAAAGTGTCTAGATTTTGATTTCCATTACGAAACGGTTTATCAGCAATTTCTAAACATATTAGCTGAATTATCAACTGAAACATCTACAAAATTGACAGTAAATGAAAAGCAACAACTAAAAGCAGAGTTTGGTCAAACCTTATTTATCGTTACGGGCTTTTCAGACTTCACCAGTGAGGAATTTGAATTATTACAATATTTCATGGACTATGGACAACTTTGTATTGATTTACTCATCGATAATCCAAAGAAAATTTTGAGTCCTTTAGATGTCTTTTATCCCACGAGTCAGACTTATCAACGTTTAATTGAAATGGCGAAAGAAAATCAAAGTAAAATCTTACTCGATGAAAAAGTTAAAGAACCCGTGAATGAGTGGCAAGAAACCATTCATCAAATATGGACCAATGCTAATCAATCCAGTCAATTTGAGGAATCTTCGTCACAAACTTTTTCAATTGCTCGGGTAGAAAATCCTCAAGAAGAGTTAAGAAGAGTGGCCGTCAAAATTAAACAGTTATTACAACAAGAACAGGGAAATTTGCGGCTAAGAGATATCCAGATTTTTGCGCCGGATTTGTCCATTTATCAACCTTTTTTACAATATACATTTGATGAGGCT
This sequence comes from Bacillota bacterium, assembly GCA_023389005.1. GTDB lineage: Bacteria > Bacillota > Bacilli > Lactobacillales > Enterococcaceae > Enterococcus_E. The sequence goes on along the minus strand of JAEWFE010000078.1, from coordinate 3,764 downwards.
GGTATTCCGTTTTTTGTGGATACTCCTCAATTGATGAATCAACATCCTTTAACTGATCTTTTAAAATCGCTTTTTGCTTTTCATAAATATCATTTTCGTTTCACAGATGTCCTACACTTTTTCAAAACGGAACTCTTTATCCTTGATGATTTATTAGAACAAGAAGATTTGCAACTTGGTCATTTACAAATGCGACGAATGATTGATGAGTTAGAGAATGTTGTTTTAGCCTATCATTATCAAGGAAATGACTGGGTAAAAGAGGATAATTGGGTACTCCCACATTATAGTTTTGAAGATGAAAAAGATATTAGTGAAGAAATCAAATCTTTACAATTACAAGTGAATCAGCTAAGACGAGCCTTTCAACAAAATGTAACACCTTTTGTCCAAAAACTAAACGAATTCCAGACTTTTGGCGAAGCGATTACGGCACTTTATCAATGGCTAATGGACTGTCATATCGATAGTGAAATTCTCTATTTTAGAGATGAAGAACTAGCTAATGGGCATTTAGAAAAAGCGAGATTGCACGAACAGTCTTGGCAAGCTTTAATGGATATCTTTGACCAATTTTATGATATTTATAAAGATATACCGTTTGATTTAGACTTATTCGAAGCTATTTTATTTAGTGCCATCGATAATTATGAGTTTAGTCAAATTCCAGCAACTATTGATCAACTGAAAGTGAATCGTTTAGAGTTGATTCGCGCCAATCAGACAAAAGTGAGTTTTATCTTAGGGTTAAAAGAAGGGGCCTTTCCGCGAAAATTTGAGAACAAAACGTTATTATCAGATGAAGAGCGTAATATTTTGGCAAATCAACTAGCGCATGCGCAACAATTAGGTGCAAATAGTCAGTCACAAAGCCTTAAAGAGAGCTTCATCGCCTATAATGCCTGGTTAAGTGGTTCGCAACGGGTCTATTTATCTTATCCAATGAATTTTGATAATACCCAAAATTTAAAACCATCTTTTTACCTTTCTCGTTTGGCCAAACAATTAAACTTAAATATTGAGACTTATACCGCGATTCAACCACAAGTAGATCCAAGTGATTATCTTGTGAGCCCGCGTGCCTTGATTCGTCAATTAAATGTCTTATATCGACTCACCCAAGAATCAAAGCAAGTACTGCCAACTGTTTGGGAACAACTCAAAGATTACTTGCTTAAGTCTAATCAAGCAACATTAGCAAAACAAATCTTTCGTAGTTTGAACTATCATAATACAGCCACATCTCTGGCACCTGAACAACCATCGCAGTTATATCAAAACAATTTATATAGCTCTATTTCTAGTTTGGAAACTTTCTATTCTTGCCAATATCGCTATTTCTTGAATTATGGCTTAAAGGTTAGAGAACGCCAAGAACAAATACTAAGTCCAGCTTTAACAGGTAGTTACTTTCATGATGCTTTAGACCAAATCGTGCAACAAACTATTTCACAATCAGAGCCTTTAACACAAGAAAAGCAAGCAGAAATTTTAGAAAAGGTATTAATCAAATTGTTAGGTGATAGTCGTTACGAAATCTTTGCAAGGTCAAAACGGATGATTTATATTCGTCAACAATTAGAAAAAACCATTAAACAAATGTACTGGGTCATTCGTAATCAACAAGAACGTGGCTTAATGCAATTTAAACAAACCGAACTTGTATTTGGGCATTTAGCTGGAACGCGTGAGGCTCATGCAAAAGGTCTTACAATTGATTTAAATGACAAACACAATTTACATTTACGTGGAAAAATTGACCGGATTGATCTTTTCAACCGTCCTGAAGAAGCTTATGTCAGTGTGGTCGATTATAAATCTGGTAATAAGCAATTTGATTTGACTGAATTCTACAACGGCCTATCGATGCAATTAATTACTTATCTAGAAGTTGCGATAAACTATGTAAAAGAGGAATTAAAACGCGATGACATTAAACCATTAGGCGCGTATTATTTGCATGTTTACCGTCCAAAAAGAAAATTTGAAGAAGCAACAGAAACCGACTTGCTTAAAAAATACAAGTATGAAGGGCTTTTTATTAGCGAAGAACAAGCTTTTGAAGTGATGGACGCACAATTGGAAGACAAGGAAAATTCTTATGTCTTTCCATTACGTAAAAATAAAGATGGTCAGCTTGGAATTGTTTCCCAAAGTAAAAATAAATTCTATACAAATGATGAAATGAAACAGCTATTTGAGATTAATCATCGAAATATGCAACAAGCCGGCAATACCATTTATGAAGGGAAGCTTGAGATTAATCCTTCATTACACAACAATAAACGCGCTTGCCAAACTTGTCCATTTAAGAGTATATGTCAATTTGATGCTTTATTACCAGAAAATCGTTATCGCATCATTGAAAAAGCAGTGCGTAACGAAATACTAACGAAAGAGGATGCGCCAAATGCCTAATATTCCTTTAAAACCTAATAATGAATTATTTACTGATACCCAGTGGCAAGCAATTTTTGATGGTGGGGATAATTTATTAGTCAGCGCTTCAGCTGGTTCAGGGAAGACCACTGTATTGGTACGACGAGTAATTGAAAAGCTTAAACTTGGTAGCCACGTTGACCGCTTATTAATTGTAACTTTTACTGAAGCAGCAGCCAATGAAATGAAAGAACGGATTCAAGTAGCACTACAAGATGCCATTAATGCTGAGTCAGATGAACAAAAGCGAGCCCATTTTAGTCAACAGTTAATGAACTTACCGACGAGTCATATTTCTACCTTACATTCGTTTTGTTTATCGGTTATTCGCAAATACTACTATTTAATTGATCTTGACCCTAATTTTCGTTTGCTTAGCGATGAGACAGAACAGACATTATTGATGGATGAAGCCCTTGAAAATGTCATTAATCGCCATTATGAAAATGAAGATGCTGCCTTTTATCAATTCGTCCAACAATATGCAAATGATCGTTCTGATGAGGGAATGATGCGCCTCATTTTGGATTTATATCGTTTTAGTCGGGCTAATGCTAATCCTGACAAATGGTTAAATCAACTGGTTGAAAGCTATCAGCCAGTTGAAGCGCTAGAAGACTATCCGATTTTTAATGAATATACAAAACCATATATTCTTTCTCTTGTAGAAGATATGACTAAACATCTCGAGCAAGCCTTAACGATTATTGGATATACCAGTTTAGAAAAAGTTGAACAGCTATTAAAAGATGACATCGCGATGATTAAAGCGCCCATCGAAAGCCTAAAACAAAATCAATTAACACAAGCTTTTGAACAAATTCAAAATATGAAGTTTGCTAGATTTACAACAGTGAAAAAAGATCATGCTGACTATGAACAGGCCCAATTAGCGAAGTCTTATCGGGAAATGGCGAAAGAATTACTCGGAAATGTGCAAAAAGCTTGGCCAACAGATCCAGAGTTAACGCTAGAATTAATTGCTAAAAGTCAAGAAATGATTAAAATTGCGGTGAGTCTGACTAAAGAATTTATGGTAGAATTTTCACAATTAAAACGGCAAAAAAGTGTCCTGGATTTCAATGATTTAGAACATTTCGCTTTAGCAATTTTACGTCATGAAGTCGATGGTGTAAGTATTGCAAGTGATTATTATCGCCAAACCTTTGATGAAGTCTTAGTGGATGAATATCAAGACGTGAATCGCCTACAAGAAACGATTATTTCTTATGTGCGAAAAGCCGAAAATCCTGGGAATATGTTTATGGTAGGCGATGTGAAGCAATCGATTTACGCCTTTCGTCAAGCTGATCCAACCCTTTTTA
>JAEWFE010000343.1 GCA_023389005.1 Bacillota bacterium | reverse complement strand
CTTCGACATTACTATTCGATGATTCTGTCAAAATACCAATTCGAATCGAGCGAAAATACGGATCTTCCAACTCATGAATTTCTGAGGCGGTTGTTAAAACCCCTAATTCAATGAGTGGTCCTTTTTGCCCTTTACGCTCTTTCTTTTCATAATGATAAAATTTTACCGCTTCCAAAATTCTTTCTTTAGTTTCCTCGGTTACTCTTAATGACGGATCATTATTCAAGAAACGAGAAACAGTAGCGGGTGATACCTTTGCCCGTTTTGCAACTGTTCTAATCCCTACCATAAACATACTCCCCAATTCTGTTGTCTTTGGTAAACATTATACAACAGTTTACTGAACACCGCAAGAACTTTACCTAAAAATGGCTTCCTAATCGATACACAAGACTAGGAAGCTATTTTTAAATTTTACTCATTTGGATTTGGCAAGACCATTTCGTTTACTTTCGCTTGTTGCCATTCTTTGGTAAAGAAACGATTATCCAGATGATATTTTACAGGTTGTTTCTTGCTCATTAAAAATGGTTGAATGTATTGATCACTGGCTAACCAACCACGCCAACCTAAATGAATCGTATCTTGTAAAAAGTAAGGAGTCGCTGCTTGATTAGTAAAGTCGACTACATTTTCAAAACCCTGTGACTTCAACTGATAAATAATTTTTTCCGCGCATTCTTTTAACATTTTTTGCGACAGACCGGTATAATCACTCCATTGCTTATTTACCGGTGGAATGATAAAGAGTGGCTCAATTTGATATTTAGCCATGGCATGTAATACTAATTCAAAATCAGAATACTCTGGTGAATAACGATAGTCAAAAGTTTGTTGCGCACCTCTTAGATTGACTAAATCAGGTTTCACTTTGCGATTAAAGAAACGACGATCAATCATAAAAGGTGTTTTACCCACGCGTTTTTTACCTTGTTGATAGGCTAATTTATCAAGTTGCTGATAATTATACTTATTCGGCAAAATCTTCATCGCTTTAGCTACTTTTTGCTCTTTGCCTTTAATATCTAAACCAGCAAACATCGCATCTTCATTTTCATAAAAACGATTAGCCAACTTTAAAAAGCCATATTGTAGCGGCGTTGGTAATTGATTTTGACTCACACGATTAAGTATCCCCGTTAGCATGACATCTTTACGCACCACATCATATTTTAATAAACGTTGGGCAAAATAGCGATCTGCTTCCTCAATCTTTTGTAAATTGAACAACCAATGATACGCTTGCTGCTTAGAAAAATAGCGGTCAAAATACATGCTCGTCACTCCTTCTGGCACAAACCATTGCGGAGAAATCACAAAAACAATCTTTTTACCGGTTAATTCTTTGCCCATAGATTGCAACATTAAATAATGGGTCATCGACTGTGTTCCCGGTGCCCCCAAAAGAAAAGGAACATAAGGCCGTTTGTACTTCATCGCTAAAGTAGACGGATGGAAGGCGCTGATACGGCTTAATTCAGATGAACCAAAAAAAGGGACATACTCCTTGTCAGTAAAGGCTTGATTCTTCACCGCATTGCCCTTGATTACATCAGCTGACATCGAAGTAGAAGCTTGAAAAATCTGGGTACGGTTAATCAATTTAGGTGCCAAAGGACTGATGAGAAGCGCCCCTAAAAGTACAAATGCTGCAAGAAAAGGGCCAAATAAATGCCAACTTTTCTTTATCATCAACTTAACCTTGTAATTCTGCTACTTTAGCAATAATTTTATTTGGGGTACTCCATTCGTCACGTTCGAATTCAGAAACAGGAATATTCACACCTAATTGTCCATCTAATTCAACCAATAATTGAACAGTGCCCATAGAATCTAATAATCCTTCATCAAATAATTCCACATCTAAATTTTCACGTACTTCACTTGTTCCTGTTAAATCTTCTAAAATTGATAATACTGTTTCTTGCATTTTCAAAAACTCCATTCATTTATTATTTAAAAAATAGTTGATCTAAAAATCCTGAGAAAATTAAAAAGCTAAATGCCACTGCATGGAAAGTTGCGACAACCGCTAAAGCATGCGTAAATTTATTAGATGGCAATTTATCTTTATGTTTTTTCTTAAAGCGTAGATAGGCATCAGTTAAGCAAATTAAAGTCGCATGATATAAACCATAGACAATATAATACCAAGTTAAGCCATGCCAAATCCCCATCAATAAGAATAACGCAAAGTACCCAACATTACTAGCAACTATGCGACTCTTAAAGACTTTTTTCTTCACTAAGGTAAACATCAAGCGCATATAAACATAATCTCTAAACCAGAAAGATAAGCTCATATGCCAACGATTCCAGAACTCTTTAATATTCCAAGATAAAAATGGCTTATTAAAGTTCATCGGTGTGTCATAGCCCATCAAATTACTTACCCCTACTGCAAATAAACTATAACCGGCAAAGTCAAAGAAAAGATATAAGCTATATACGTACATCACACCAACTAATGGTAGCGAAACACCGTGATAGCTTAAGGCTAAACGCTCTACTAATGGTAATAATAAACTTCCTAAATAATAGCCAATAATAAATTTATACAAAAAGCCTAAAAAGATTCGCGTAACACCTTGGGCAATCATTTCTAAGTATTGTTCAGCACTTAGACTAGCCTTTACATCTTTTTCAAAGCGGCGATAACGATCAATAGGTCCCGAAGAAATCGTCGGGAAGAATAGTAAAAAGCGAATATAGCTTACTGGATGATATTCCTTAATCATCCCATCACGAATTTCCATGACCATCTGTACCGACTTAAAGGTAAGATAACTAATCCCTAAAAAGCCAAACATTGAAGCCTTGCCTTGCTCAAAAAACGGGGTTAGTTTACTTAATGTCAGCGGCAAAATTGCTAAAATGACCGCCAAGTAAAACACTGGCGTCGAATTATTTTTTTGCCGTATTTTAAAATAGCCCCAGACCAAAATCGTTTGGAATACAACATAGCCAATCAACGCTAGACCTTGCTTATAATCACTACCACCAAAGCTTACAAATAAGAAAAATAAGGTAATCAGTGCTTCATAAGTTAAAAAACGGCGTTGATATTTCAATAAACCAAAGACAATCGGTAAAATCAGTAAAAAGACATAACCGAAATAAGTAGGATTGGCATAAGGAATCATGTGAGGAAAATTCATCTTATGTATTCACCTCATTCATTAAACCTTTGCGATCAATCTTGCCATTGGCGGTCCGTGGCAATTCTTTCACATAGACAAAACGCTGCGGAATCATATAATCCATTACAGTTTGCGCTAATTCAGCCTTTATTGCCTTTGTAAGTTCAAATTCTTTAGCAAACTTATTTTCTTTCGCCACCACAAAAGCGACTAACTGTTGCACTTTATGATCTTTATATTTCGGTACCACCGTTGCTTTATCCACATAGGAAACTTTCATTAAGTGATGGTCGATATCTTCTAGCTCCATTCGAAAACCATGTAACTTCACTTGGAAATCAATCCGTCCATTATAATGAAGTAAGCCATTTTCATCTAAACTACCCGCATCTCCGGTCTTATAAGCAGGCTGTCCTTGATACGTAATAAAGGCTTCTTTGGTCTTTTCAGGATTGTTCATATATCCTTTTGAAACACTTGGCCCTACAATCACAATTTCGCCGACTTCATTTACTGCTTGCTCCTTGCCTTCATCTATAATCACCACTTGGCAATCTTCTTTGACATATCCAATCGGCAAACGAGCGCTATGGTCAATAATGTCTTGCGTAATTTGAATCTGTGAAATAGCAACCGTTGCTTCCGTTGGTCCATAAGTATTAAAGACTTTTGCATTTGGGAAACGATCCAATAATTTTTGGGCCGTTTGTTTCGTTAACTCTTCCCCACAGAATAAAAAATGGGTCAATTCTTGCAAATGCTGACCGTCAAATTCAGGGGCCATTAAACAAATATCCACAAAAGATGGCGTTGATACCCAAACATTGATGCCTAATTTTGGTAAATGAGCAAATAATACTTTAAAGTCATCTACTATTTCTTTGGCTAGCGGCATCAATGAACCACCGGCACATAAAGCTGGATAAATACTCATCACCGACAAATCAAAAGAATAAGGTGCTTGGGATAAGAATTTTGGCTTGTTTGGTAATTGGAAATCCTTTAACTCCCAATCGACAAAACTCACTAAATTATCATGAGAAATCTGTACACCCTTTGGCACACCTGTTGTTCCCGAAGTAAAAATAATATAGAAGTTTTCATCTTTGGTTACTGGTTCTAACACCAATGACTTATCGATTGGTTGCTGAAGTACTTCATTAAAACTTAGTACTTGCATATTTGGTGCAATACTTGAATCAAAATCATCCACTGCTAAAATACAAGCTGGTTTGGCCGTTTGTAAAATTAAGCGAATACGTTCACTCGGCGTATGACTTTCAATTGGAATATAAGCATGACCTGATTTGACTGCGCCTAAGAAAAAGGCCAGCATTTCAAATTGTAAACCACCGTAAACCACAACTGGTGCACGATTTGGAAAATGTTTTGCTAAATAATAAGCAATATGATCAGATTTTTCTTTTAAATCTTGATACGTATATTGGTACTGATCGTCAATATAGACAAGTCTATCTCCTGCCCACTGATCAATTCTTTCAATGATAGAAACCATCCTTCATCCCCCTAAAACTCGTTATAAATAAAACTACCACCTTGGATATTCTTGTAATGATACAAATAAATCAATGCAAGCAATATGCCGAAATAAAAGAGGGTTTTAGCTGTAAATAATAACCAATAACTTAGTCGAGGTCGTGATTTTAAAAAGTTCATGTTAACTGCCTCCTTCATCATGGGTAATTATAGTTGCCCATTAAGTAATGAGCAATCAATTGTTAAGTGAATTTAACTTTTTCACTCTTTCTTAAAATAAAATTAAACTTTTCTACTAACCTTAAATAGTATAACACTATTTCAATAATCTGACTATGCGACTTTAGTCTTATACTATAAAAAACAAGCATAATTATATACTATGTAAAGGGGTTTTAGTACATATCTTTATAAAAACGATAACAAAAAATAAACTTCCAAACGATTGTTTTCTTCGTTTGAAAGTCATGTAAAAAAATACACGAGCATCAAACTTTTGGAATAAACAAATTGCCTAAAGTCGCAGCCATGATTGCTTTGATCGCGTGCATTCGATTTTCAGCTTGCAGAAACTGTTTGGCATAGGATGCTTGTAAAACTTCATCCGTCACTTCCATTTCCTTCATGCCAAATTGCGCAAAAACTTCTTGGGCGGTTTTGGTATGTAAATCATTAAAGGCCGGTAAACAATGTAAAAAAATCAAATTATCTTTATTGTCCGTCAATTCAACTAATTCGGCATTGACTTGATAAGGCAATAATTCTTTGATTCGAGTAGCTATTTGCGCCTCTTCACCCATTGAAACCCAGACATCGGTATATAATATATCAGCGCCTTTGACACCTAGGGCAATTTCATCGGTCAATTCTAGTTGACTCCCCGACTCAAGGGCAAACTGCTGGGCTATATCCACAATTGCTTGACTTGGAAGTAAATTTTTCGGACTAACAATTGCCACATTCACTCCTAACAAGGCACTGGTCACTAATAACGAATTCGCCACATTATTGCGTCCATCCCCACAATAAACCAATTTCAAGCCTTCTAAGTGTCCAAAATGTTCCTTGATAGTCATAAAATCAGCAATCATTTGCGTCGGATGCCATAAATCGATTAACCCATTCCAAACAGGCACCTCTGCATATTGCGCTAAAGTTTCAACCGTTTCTTGTGCAAAACCACGAAATTCAATTCCGTCAAACATACTACCGAGTACCTTCGCTGTATCAATTACCGACTCTTTTTTGCCTAATTGAATATCATTGGCACCTAAAAATTCAGGATGTGCTCCCAAATCATTCGCCGCAACCGTAAAAGCACTTCTAGTACGCGTCGAAGTTTTTTCAAATAATAAAGCGATATTTTTTCCTGCTAAATAAGTATGCGGGATATTTTTTTGTTTTAACTCTTTTAAATGTATCGCAAAATCAATCAAATACATTAATTCTTGCTTGGTAAAATCCTTTTCCGCTAAAAAACTTTTTCCTTGAAATACTGAATTCATCTAACCACAACCTTTTAATATTTATGCGTTATTATACACATATTCACGATATTTTTTCAATAAAAATTCATATTTTTGCATAAATATTTCATTCCGAATAACTAGCTTTCATTTAGTACCTTTTGTATAATGAAGAAAATAGTTAGCAAGAGGAGAAACTAATGAACGATTTTCAATTCACATCAGAAGAGATTTACACTTGTCCGGCTGAAGCTTTAGCAAATCTACTAGGAAGAAAATGGGTACCACAAATTATTGAAACGCTAGCCATTCAAGACACACGCTTTTTAGAATTAGTACGTCAACTTGATGGCAGTACACCAAAAATGATTAAACAGCAACTTGACCTACTTATTGCCAACGAAATAGTCAAAAATGAAAAAATAACCATTCATAATAGCGTCGAGTCTACCTATCAACTCACAACTAAGGGACGTGAACTCTTTCAAATAGTCAAACAAATGAAAAACTGGGGACAAAGCAATCTCATTTGCCATTAAAAAAGCGAATAGAAAACTACTCTTTGTTAGTAATTTCTATTCGCTCTTTATTGTCTATAAATTTATTTTAAAACATCATTTAATGCTTCAGTCATTGTTGGGTGCGTGTAAATTTGATCACGTAATAATTGATATGGAACACGAGCATTCATTGCTAAGGTAAGCAAATTAATGACTTCATAAGATTCTTCACCAAAAATAGTCGCACCAAGTACTTGATCTGTTTCTTCATCTACAAGAATTTGCCACATTCCTACTGGGTTTTCTAAAATATTTGCCTTTGGTACATTACTATTAAGATGTGTGAACTTACGATACTTCAGTTTCTTTGCTTGAGCTTCTTTTTCATGTAATCCTACATGAGAAAAAGCTGGTTGGATAAACATAGTATATGGCACATTAGGACGATTATTGACTGAGCGATACTTATCTTGGAATAGTTGATCATAAACAATCCGGAAATCATCCAATGAGATATAAGTAAATTGTAAGTCTCCTCTAACATCACCTAAAGCCCAGACA
>JAEWFE010000336.1 GCA_023389005.1 Bacillota bacterium | reverse complement strand
CCCTTCTCACAACCTTATTAGACGGTGTTCGGCAGCTAGACATTGTGAAATTCGCCCTACCACTTGCAAAAATCTCCTTTCATCCGATTTTTGCAGTGGTAGGTAAACACACGAATTTCTTCATGTCTGTGCAAGCTGCCTCACAACCTTGATAGACGGTGTAAATCGACTAGCTACTTCGGCGTATAAGCCACCCCGTCTGGGAAAGTCTTAACTTTTGGGACTTTCCCGACGTGTTGGACGAACTTATCCGCTCGTAGCTGCCCAAGTCGATTTACAACCTTATTTTTCAATTGATAATCATTTCATCTAATGCTACAATAATTTGGTATAAGTCGTTTATTGATTGGAGGAAAAATTGAAAGATGTCTGAAAAACCAACTTATTATATTACCACTCCGATTTACTATCCAAGTGGCAAGTTACATATTGGCAATTCTTATACGACCATTGCTTGTGATGCATTGGCCCGTTATAAACGATTAATGGATTTTGATGTGTTTTATCTTACTGGTGTGGATGAACATGGTCAAAAAATTGAAAAGAAAGCAGCTGAATTAGGATTAGAACCACAAGCATATGTGGATAAAATGGCTGCGGATATTAAAAAATTATGGAAAACCTTAGATATTAGCTACGATAAATTTATTCGTACCACTGATGACTATCATGAAAAAGCAGTCCGCAAGATTTTCCAACGTTTACTTGATCAAGGAGATATTTACTTAGGTGAATATGAAGGCTGGTATTCTGTATCTGATGAAGAATTCTTTACAGAAACACAATTAGCTGAAGTCTATCGTGATGAAGAAGGCAACATGATTGGTGGTAAAGCGCCAAGTGGTCATGAAGTTGAATTAGTGAAAGAAGAGTCTTATTTCTTTAGAATGAGTAACTACGCCGATCGTTTATTAGCGTATTATGAAGAACATCCAGAGTTTATTCAACCAGAGTCTCGTAAAAATGAAATGATCAATAACTTTATCAAACCAGGACTGGAAGATTTAGCGGTATCTCGTACGACTTTCAAATGGGGAATTCCAATTGATGCGAATCCTGAACACGTGGTTTATGTGTGGATTGACGCGTTATCAAACTATATCACAGCACTTGGTTATGGTAGCGATGATGACAGTTTATTTGAAAAATTCTGGCCAGCTGATGTTCATATGGTTGGTAAAGAAATTGTCCGTTTCCATACCATTTATTGGCCAATCATGTTAATGGCGCTTGATTTACCATTACCTAAGAAAGTTTTTGGTCATGGTTGGTTATTAATGAAAGACGGCAAGATGAGTAAATCTAAAGGGAATGTCGTTTATCCCGAAATGTTAGTGGAACGTTATGGTTTAGATGCTTTACGTTACTACTTATTACGTGCGGTACCATTTGGATCTGATGGCGTCTTTACTCCAGAAGATTTCGTTTCGCGTGTGAACTATGATTTAGCCAATGACCTAGGTAACTTATTAAACCGCACAGTTGCGATGATTAACAAATATTGTGGCGGTTTTGTTCCAGAGTATAAATCTCGTGTTACTGACTTTGATGCGGATCTTTCTACAACTGCGGCTAATGTCATCAGTAAATATCATGAAGCGATGGACAATATGGAATTTAACCTTGCTTTAGGCGAAGTGTGGAATTTGATTTCTCGTGCAAATAAATATATCGATGAAACTCAGCCATGGATTTTAGCAAAAGATCCTGAACGTAAAGCTGAATTAGATTCTGTTATGATTCACTTAGCCGAAGTATTACGTATTGTCGCCATTCTTTTACAACCAGTGATGACCAATGTACCAAGTCAAATCTTTGAACAACTTGGTATTAGTAATGCAAGTAAAGAATTGACTGATTTACGTTTTGGTGAGTTCCCTAAAGATACAAAAGTGGTCGAAAAAGGTGTGCCAATCTTCCCACGTCTTGATGTAGAACAAGAAGTTGCTTATATTCAAGAAAAGATGGCTCAAGGTGTGCCAAGTGTTGAAGAAAAAGTCAATTGGAACCCTGAAGAAACAGAATTAGTAAGTGTGAAAGAAAAGCAAATTAAATATAATGATTTCGATAAAGTAGAATTAAAAGTCGCTGAAGTTATCGATTGCCAACGTGTGAAAGATGCCGACAAGTTATTGCAATTCCGCTTAGATGCAGGGGATAAGCAAGACCGTCAAATTCTTTCAGGTATCGCAGCGTTCTATCCAGATCCAGCTGCTTTAATCGGTAAAAAAGTGGTAATTGTCGCAAATCTTAAACCACGAAAAATGCGTGGAGAAATCAGCCAAGGGATGATTTTGTCTGCTGAAGATAGTCAAGGACGCCTACAAATTGTAGAAGCTCCTGAAAACATGCCAAATGGTTCGATTATCGCTTAATTCTTTATCCATTTAGATTTTTGACTAGTCATTCATTTTGAGTGGCTAGTTTTTTTACCTTTAGAACGCATTCCGGACAAACTTAGCTTTCTCGGTATCAATCAACTAAATACTCGGAAAATTCACCCTCCTGCTTAAGCAAATCTCCTTTCATCCGATTTTCTTAGCAGTAGGTAATACATGAATTTTCTCGTATTTGGCCAAGTTGATTGATAACTTTTTGCTTGTAGCTGATCGCCCCTTCTCACAACCTTATTAGACGGTGTTCGAAGGGTAGCTACATCGCATCTAAGCCGGACTGCCTAGGAAAATCTTTAAAACTAGCGGATTTTCCTGTCATTCCGGACAAACTTAGCTGCTTGTAGCTGATCGACCCTTCTCACAACCTTATTAGACGGTGTTCGGCAGCTAGACATTGTGAAATTCGCCCTCCCGCTTGCAAAAATCTCCTTTCATCCGATTTTCGCAGCGGTAGGTAAGCACACGAATTTCTTCATGTCTGAGCAAGCTGCCTTTCAACCTTATTTTTGTTTCATTTGTTAACGTTTTCTGTGGGTGTTGGTTGTTGTCAGGTTTGGAATTGTTTAGTATAATGACAATGTAACAATTCATGAGGGAGTAACTGGCAGTAGGAATACTGTGGCAACATCACCAGCAAGAAAGAAATTTCTGGTGTTGCCTTAATTAGTGAGACTTATGTATGTATTTTTGCATACACAGGTCTATTTTTTTTAGCAAGAAATAGACTTGTGGAATTTAGCAACCAGTTCAAGTAATTGGTTAGCGAGAATTTTGAAGGAGGAACATATGTCAGATCAACAAAAACAAGCACAATTGCATGAAGCCTTTTATGCAAAAAGTGTCGATGAGGTCACACAAGCGCTAGATACTACGCTTGATGGCTTAACTTCTAGTGAGGCAAAGGCGCGTTTAGCAAAATTTGGCCCAAATGAACTAGAAGAAGGTAAGAAAAAAAGTATGCTACAAAAATTCATCGAGCAATTTAAAGACTTGATGATTGCTGTTTTATTAGTAGCTGCAATTATTTCTGCGGTTGTTTCACATGAAGTAGTGGACTCATTAATTATCTTAGCGGTGGTTATCATTAACGCCATCATGGGTGTGGTGCAAGAAGCCAAAGCCGAACAAGCCATTGAAGCTTTAAAACAAATGTCTACAC
>JAEWFE010000333.1 GCA_023389005.1 Bacillota bacterium | reverse complement strand
TGGAAGTAATCCAGTTTCCGGGGTCCATATATCCAACTGCTACTAAAGCTCCAGGACCGGAGAAAGCTAGTAAATTACGCCAAAAGTTTTTTGTTTTAGGAATTTCAACTGTTCCATTGATTTCTTCCAAGCTTTTGGAATGTGTATGTGTAATAATTGGCGTTTTATGTGTTGTTTCATTCATGAAAGCACCTCATATTCTAGTAAAATGTTAAAAGTTTTAGGTATACCTAAAACTAGTTACATGGTACACTTATTTCTTAAAAAAAGCAAGTAAAACCCTTTTCTAATTTTGAGGAAAAATGAAACAGATTTTTTGAGAATTTTTTTGCTTAAACTTATTTTTTTATTTTATTATGTTATGATGGAGGAAATCAGATGGTAAGACAAAAAGGTAAATAATCGGGATACATTCTGACATAATTATGATAAGAAAGGATTTGATAGTATGGCAGTTATCATACCAAGTGAAGATTTTTCTGATATCAGTAAGTTATTTGATATGACTCAAAAGATACAGGAACCGATTTTTATTACCAAAAATGGTTACAGTGATCTGGTGGTAATGAGCAGTGAATTATATGATAAATTTGTAAAAAACAACCGAATCGACCAGGCAATCTACGAATCTGAGAAAGAAATGGAAGCAGGCGGTGTTTCTATCGGTCTCGATGAAGCTTTTGAGACCCTGAAAAAAATAAGTGAATGAAACGTAAAATCGGAGTCATCTTCAGTGTATGAAAGATGACTCCGATTTTTTTGATAAGCGAGGCTAGTAGATAAGCCTCAAGATTTTTATCCTTTGACTGAACCTGCTGTGATACCTTCCACATAGAATTTTTGCATATAGATGAATAGGATGGTAATTGGAATGGCAATCATCACACATCCAGCGGTAAAGGACATGAATAACGAATTGGCAGTTGTCTTGGTCATCATTGAGTAAAGACCAATTGCAACGGTATAGTTTTCAACTTTATCGCCCATGATGACTTTGGCAAAGATGAAGTCCATCCAAGGTCCCATGAAAGCCATCAAAGAAGTATAAACGATAATTGGTTTAGATAATGGCAAAGTAATTTGAGTAAAGATTTGCCATTTGTTTGCGCCGTCAATCATAGCCGATTCATCCAATGTCATTGGAATGGTATCAAAGAAGCCTTTCGCAATGTAAAAGCCAAGTGCGGCACCGGATGAGTAGACGATGACTAGGGCTACTAAGCTTTCTGTTAAGTTCATGGCTTTTAAGATGTAGTAAACAGCAATCATACTCATAAAGCCAGGGAACATATTTAATACTAAAGCAACTTTTAAGAATGGTTTACGCATTTTGAAACGTAATCTTGATAATGCATAAGCCATCGCAATCGTAATAAATGTTGATAATAAACAACTACAGATAGCAACAATTAAAGTGTTCATAAACCAACGAACGAAGGGATAGGTACCATTTGGATTGGTCAGTAGTTTGGCATAATTTTCAAGTGTGAATTGTTTTGGAATGATGTAAGGGACGAATGCGCCACCTTCAGCACGAAAACTTGTTAAGACAATCCAGATTATTGGAAAGACCCAGATACAGGCCAAAATAGCAAGGATGACATAGACTAAAGTTAGATTTAATTTGCGTTTTGCATGATAATTCATATTGTTTAGCCCTCCTTAAATGAATTTGTTCTAGTGTAGGCTGCTAAACTAAAGACAGCTGAAAGAATAAAGATTAAAATACCGATAACAGAAGCTAAGTTATAGTCCATTGTATCTACGGTCAATTTATATAACCAGGTAACGAGCAAGTCTGTACTACCGGCACCATAGAAATCTGAGTTAGATGGGCCACCACCAGTTAGTAGGTAGATGACGTTGAAGTTATTGATATTGCCGACTAATTGTTGAATCAATGAAGGCATCATGACAAATAAAATTTGTGGGAAGGTGATGCTTCTAAAGATTTGGAAACTATTTGCGCCATCAATACGAGCCGCTTCGATTTGGTCAGTTGGTAAGTTTTGTAAAATACCAGTAGTAATAATCATTGTGACCGGAATCCCAATCCACATATTGACAAAGATAATTGAGAATTTTGCCCAAGTTGGATCAGTTAAGAAAGGTAAGGCTGATTTGATAATCCCTAAATTCATCAAAGTTGAGTTGATTGGACCTGCATCGTTTAAAAGGTTACGCATAATCAATAAGGAAACGAATTGAGGGACGGCCATCGTTAAGACGAATAGGGTACGCCACATTTTCTTTCCTTTGATGCCTTTGGTGTTGATTAATAAGGCAAGGATCACGCCAAAGATGAAACAAGTGACAGTTGCCATAACCGCCCAAATCAAAGTCCATACTAATACTGGGAAGAAAGTAGAAGCCATATCCCCAGTAATGACATTACCGAAGTTTTTGAATGCCACCCAAGTAAAGAGTTGTTTTGGTGGGAGATGATTGTGATCATAGTTCGTAAACGCAATCGAAATCATGTATAACAACGGCAAAATGGTAAATAATAGCACACCAAGTAAAGGAATGGTCATCAAAGTTGCGTGGAAGCGTTCGTTGAGTAAAGATCTTAAATCATCACGAGTGGTAGGAATAGGTTTGTTCTCTTGTTTTAATTCATAAAGTTTGCGTGCGCTCTTTAAGTTGACGATGTAAAGATAAATCATCATCGCACAAGTTAAGATGGCTGCGATACCGAATAGCAAGATTAACATGGAGTTGTCGCCTTTTTGTAAGACTTCAATACCTAAATCTTCATTATAGACTAATCCTTGTTTTTTCGTACCAAGTGTTTGTAACATTGCTAGAGCGGTCACTCCATTACGAATTAACCAAAAGAAGAAAAGAATTTCTGAACCTAAGAAGAGTAAGCCTTTTGGAATTTGCTTGTTACATAAATTAGCCGTTCCCATAAATAGAAAAGATAGTTTAGTTGGTAAATCGCCCTTTTTAAATAGTTCTCTAAAAGTCATTTTTTTAGGGTGAGAAAGCATTTTTTGAGACATAAGATTCACGCCTTTTCATAAGATATAATGAAATGTTATCTGCAGGAAATCCCCACAGATAACATTAGAAAGTTCAATTATTTCGCTTCTTTAGAGATATCTTCAACGAATTTATCTAATTTAGCTTGATATTGATCAGGTTTAATTTTACCTTTGTAAGTATCGTTGATTAAAGCATCCATTGCAGGCCAGAATGAAACCATTTCAGGTAATTTAGGCATTACAACAGAGTGTGCTTCATCAGACATTGCTAAGACAGCTTTTGCGACATCATCATCTTGTACTTCTTTAGATTCTTGAGCCGCTTTGTTTGATGGGATGATACCATGGTTCTTGAATAATTCTACTTGTGCTTTTTCACCACTGATGTAGTTTGCTAAAGCCATCGCAGCTAATGGGGATTTAGTTTGTTGGTTAACCGCAAATAATTTCACACCTAAGAAGGCTTTCATAGGTACTTCACCGTTACCAAAGTCAACAGTTGGATAAGCAGCTACGCCCATCTTGTCACCTAAACCTTTTTTCACATCGTTTTTAGACCATGGACCTGAAAGGAAGGCACTTGTTTCACCCGAAGAAAGTTTTGCAATCGCTGTTTCGCTTGATTGAACAACCCCTGGATTTGATTTTTGTTTAGCAATCCAGTCAAGTACTTGCACACCTTTATCATTATTGAAGTCGGTACCTTTTAGATCTTCACCATTTTTACCAAATAATACATCACCATTACTCATAAATAATGGGGCGAAGATGTAGTTGGCACCATTTTCACCAAAGTTGGTACCTAATTTACCTTTTGTTGTGAGTCCTGTCCAAGTTTTCACATCTTCTTCAGATAAAACAGATTTATTGTAGTAAAGGACTTGCGTTTCTACTCCATATGGGTAAGCGTATAATTCGCCTTTCCAAGATGCCCCTTCAATAGCAGAATCAATATTGTTTTTCTTCACTTCATCTGCGAATTTTGTATTCTTATATAATAGACCTGCTTCAGCCATTTGTCCGACTTGGTCATGTGGTAACATAAAGACATCGGCTGCTTTTTCAGGGTCTTTAGAAACATCTTTTTTCGCATCAGCAGAAGAACCGACTTTGACATCCACTTTAACATCAGGATATTCTTTTTCAAAGTCTTTAACGATTTTGTTGAAAGTCGCTTTTTGTTCGGTATCAATCCATAATTTAATGTGACCTTCTACTTTAGAACTTGAAGCTTTGCCGCCATTGTCTGTAGCGCTTTCATTCTTACTTGAATTTCCGCATCCGGCAAGTAGTAATACGCTGGCTCCTAAGGCTACTGTCCCTAGAGCAAATTTTTTGAAGTTAGTTTTCATTCTCAAGACCTCCATTTATTTGAGAAAAATA
>JAEWFE010000260.1 GCA_023389005.1 Bacillota bacterium | reverse complement strand
TTTGATTTTTTAAGTGCTGCAATTGTTTCTTCAACTTTTCCATCTCAAGAATCTTTTTCTCTAGATTCTTCTCAGAAACCTCTCCTAAATAGTTAATATTAATTGGTGCTGCTTCAACAATCGCTTTTAATTTTTGTTGCTGCATATCAAAGGATGGAAAATTCTCATAGATTGCAACCCCTATACTTATTCCCTTTTGATAATGAAAATGATGGATATGGCTATACAAATGATTGATGAATGATACGGTATTGGTTTCTTTTTTTCGATAATAAGTAACCGTCTCATGGCAATCATTTACAAGCAAATCAAATTCATCCTCTCCAACCGTTCTAAAATCAAAAAGCATTTGAAAAGTTATTTCATCGAGTTCATTTTTGTGAAGATAGTCCTGTGTTACTTCATCAGCTACTAATAAAAATTTTTGCCATTTGGTTAGTTCATCAATATTTTCTATTATTTTATATCCTTTTTTCCAAATAGCGACTTTTGATACAGGATATGACTTTTTCTGATTAATAGTTGCTAATTGATGGATATATTTATCTTCCAAAAGTTGCGAGATATTTGTGTTTTTTCGCAACTGTTCCAAATAAACTTTCATCCCTAATGACTGGGTATCCTTTTTTTGGAAATAATTACTAACATATTTTGACAAAATCGCTACACTTGCGCCATCTGCAATACTATGATGCAAGACAATACTTAATTTGATTTTATTAAAGGTTATTCGATGTGCTAATATACAATACAATGGTTGCCCGTATAAATGATTCATGATTTTGCTTTTTGCTTTGATTCTATCGTTTTCAATGATTTTCTCTTGCTGCGCTGGACTGAGTGTCGTGACATCTTTTACATGGCTCTTAATTTTCACCTGTTTATACACTTCACTGTAAAAATGATTATCTGAATCGCTAATGATTGTCGTTCTAAAAGCCTCAATTTGATGAACTAAATATTCAATCAAATGAGTGGTGGTATCTGCGTGAATATTATCTGCATACTCAAAATCAACATCGATGAAGCTGTTTAATTGAATGCTTAAATAGACTCTTTGAAAAATAGAAGAAGCATAAGAATTTTGCTCATCTTTTTCAAATAACTCTACAATACTTGCTGCATGCTTTTCTTTATAAAAAATTGAGGTTGCATCTTTTTTTAAAACCGCACTTTGAATACTAGTAAAAACACTAGATTGAGTAGCTATCTTATCAAATAAGGATAAGTCCTCTTCACGAATTTTTAAGGTAAAACAATTATTTTTATTTGCAACAAGTTCTCCATTTATATTCTTTTCAGTTAATAGTTTTGCTATTTTTTGATGGTCATTTAAAGAAGTAGCTTGATTTTGAGCTAAATCATCTTGTATGGCAGATACCGTTGGATGCAAATAAAGATACCCTGAAGGAAGCGTGGTTGAAAAGACGGATTCCAAATATATTTCTAGTTCAACCACTGAAAGAGAATCAATGCCAAAATCAAACAAATGATCATTCATACCTAAACTTGGTAGCTCTGTAATACGACGAATATCGTTCAATAGTTTATGATTATTTTCTTCTGTTTGATTCTGTAATAAATACTGATCTACCAATTGCTTTCTATCAATCTTGCCATTAATATTTACTGGAAATACAGCTAATGGTTCCCAGACAGAGGGAATCATGTAACTTGGTAAAATTTCCAGTAAGCGATTTTTAGTGTAGTCTATGCTTTTGGTAGTAGCTTTTATAAGATAAAAACAAACTAATTTTTTATTTAATTTCAATACCACACATTTATCGGTATTTAACACAGGAGTAATCGCATTTTCGATTTCACCAGGTTCAACGCGGATACTATTTATCTCTATTTGAAAATCTTTTCTCCCTACAAATGTTAAGTCTCCCGTATTTTTATTTAATGAGACTAAATCCCCTGTTTTATAATATCTTTTGCCCTCAATAACGGGAAAGGCCTCCTGTGTCTTATCTGATAAATTCAAATACCCTTTCGCAACGCCCGGACCAGCTAAAAGTAATTCAGCATAAGATTGATTCGGTTCAGAAATATAGAGGGTAGCGATATCATTAAATGGTTTACCAATAGGGATTTGTTCGTTATTTAAATCTTCAATCTTAACTTGATAAAATGTAGCATACACTGTTGCTTCTGTAGGACCATAACAATTATAAACTTTACCTTGTACGACTAATTCACGTAATTTTTTAGCTAATGAAACAGGAAATTCTTCACCGGCTACTAGAAGGTACCTTAATTTTGATTGTTTTAAGCAGTCCACTTCCTTCTCTCCATACGTATTGACAATGGAAGGAGCTATCGATAAGTGTGTGATATTGTATTTTTGGATAATGACAGGAAGTAGTTTGATATCCTTCATTTCTTTATCTTCTAATATAAATAACGATGCATTATTTGTAATCCATCCATATAGTTCCGCTACCGATACATCGAATTGAAGCGCAGTATTCAATATAAAAACAGAATTTTGGTTAGAAGGAAAAGTATCATTCAAGTTTTTGATAAAGAATTCTAAATTTGCAAATGACACCTCGACCCCTTTAGGATTTCCTGTACTTCCCGAAGTATAGATAACATACGCACTAGCATTTTCTGATCTTTTTCGCATGATTGGTTTAGGCGCATCAACAGCAGTAATCTCTTTAATCAAAATTTTGCTTATTTCATCGCTGTTCGGCAATAATAAGTATTTTTGGTTCGTTATAATAGCTTTGGCCTTGGTATCGTTTATAATATAATTTATTCGCTTCTTAGGCACCCGAATATCTACAGGGACATACGCTGCACCAATCAAACCAATGGCCATAATGGTTGCTACGGTTTCTATAGAAGGTGTCATAGCAAGAATCACCTTATCCTCACAATGAATCCCTTGTTGTTCAAGAAGATGTTGAATTTTTCCGACCAATGATAAAAAGTCGTTCATCTTTAATTTTTCTTTTGTTGTAAGAATTGATTGTGTGGCTGTATTTTTTCTGTTCAATAATTGTTGGAATATAGACATTCTTTTTCTCCTTGATTGAAAGAGCTAAATTGATTTAGCAAATTTTTTATCGCTTTTCTATATTTTATTGTACAATAAACAAAAACGACTTTATTTTTTGTTGTGAAAGTGGGAATTTTATGAATACCTCGTTAGGAAAGACACTTAGAATATTACGAAAAGGAAAGCAAGTTAGTCTAACCTCTTTAGCTGATGACTCCCTTTCAAAATCACAAATATCTAGATTTGAACGTGGCGAATCCGAAATCTCTTGTGTACGTTTAATGAATTTATTGGAGAAATTGAATCTAGGTCTGGATGAATTTATTCTTTTTCATCAATCAACAACCGGAGAGCAAAATCACTTTCTAAATCATCTAAATTACATTGAGCGAGAATACCATCAAAATAATATCGATAAATTAAAACAATTATTATCGGATGAATCATTTGCACTAACTGAACTTGAACAAATAATGGTGAAATCAATCATTCATCCACTTGCTCCTGAAATGGCACCTCTCAAAGAAGAACTACTCGCACTAACTGATTATCTATTTAAAGTTGAGTCTTGGGGGATATACGAGATTGTATTATTTGGTAATTGTGTACGCTCTTTGCCCTACCAAACATATTTTTTATTGACTAAAGAAATGTTGGGCAACACCATCCTAACCTCTAATAACAAAAAAATAATCATTCAAGTGGCAATCAATTGTCTGATTGTTAGTGTTGATGAAAATGAGTTTAAAAATGGTGAATATCTTATTCAAGAAATCAACAAACATTTAAAGCATGAATTATTCTACTATGAAAAAACGGTTTTTCTTTATGCGACCGGCTACTTTGAATTTAAGCAGCACAAACAAAGTGGGCAAACAAAAATGAAGCAAGCCATCCAAGTGTTTGAACTTCTGGGAGAAAATCATTTAAAACAAGAATATGAAAAACATTATCTTGAAAAAACTCATTCATAATGCTGGATATTAAACAACCCCAACTACACGCTAGATACTTGGCGTAGTTGGGGTTTATTTGATAGTCAATCATACTTCAATATGACTGAACAAGTTATGTTACTTCTATTCAAGTATTCAAATGAATCAATCTAATAATCTATTAAAATTTCGTTTTGCATAAATAACTCGAGCAATTGTTACTAACTTTTTTTCTTCATCAATCCAGTAAAAAATCAAGTAATTTTGCACCAAAATCTTTCGGTACTCATGTTTCACAGATCGAATTGGTTGGTAAACTGGAGTTGAATATGGAAAAGTAAGCAAACTTTCTGCTGCTTCAGTCAGATTCATAGCCAAACGAGTAGCTGCTTCAGGATTTTGTAACTCTTTACTAATATACTGAACTATTTCAACCATATCTTTTTTTGCTATAGGCAGATATTCTAATTTATACAATTTATTCTCCTCCAATAGCGTCCTTCATCGCCTTAAAAACCTCTTTGGAAGAATAACGCTTATCTGTTAGTTCAGCTTCTTTTTCTGCTTCCTGTAGCTTACAATATACTTCACTTTCAAATTGTAAGTTTTCAAATGCCTCCATACTTAAAACAACCATGTCACCATAACCGTTTTTTGTCAGAAAGACGGGTTGAGCAGTTTCATGTACTGTTTTTGAAATATCAGCAAAATTATTTCTTAAATCAGAAACGGGTCTAATAAGATTCATAACAAATCACTCCTCTCCCCCTGATTTTAGCATAATTATGATAAATATCCAATGATAAATATCCTAATTCTTTTTGTGTTTATTCAACCCTATAAAAAATAACCCCAACTACACGCTTGATACTTGGCGTAGTTGGGGTTTAGCTTTATTCACTTCGAAACTCGTAGCTGATCGAGTCGCTTCACATCCTTAATGCAATCTGTGTTCGCCGGGTAGCTCCCGTGC
>JAEWFE010000201.1 GCA_023389005.1 Bacillota bacterium | reverse complement strand
GGGGTAATCACAATCGATTGTCCAAAAGTATAATCCAAATCGAGATTGCGGCCAAAGTAAAAGCCGTCATTGATGTAACGTAATCCAGTACACATTTACAAAACCTTCTTTATGTTTAATATTGTCTATTTAATAAATCCATGGTTAATTGATGGATGTTATCTTTTGCGATGCCTTCAGGTAATTTTTTGATATCGTCTAGTGCTTTTTTTGTGATTTTTTGGGCGATGACTTTGGCTTGTTCGACGCCACCATATTGCACTACAAGTTTGGCTACTTCTTCAATTTCTGCCTGGGTGATTTGATTTTTCTTATTCAAATAAGGCATGAAGATTTCTGAGTGTTGATCTTTTACTAAAATCAAGGGTAAGGTATAAATTCCTTGACCTAAGTCTTCCAAAATTGGTTTTTTCAAAGTTGCTTTATCTGCGGTATAATCTAAAATATCATCATAGATTTGGAAGGCTAAACCAATATTTCTACCAATACGACCAGCCAAGCGCACCACTTGTGGAGAACAGCCGCTAAAATAGGCACCTTCTTTACAAGCCAAGTAGAATAATTCAGCCGTTTTTCCGTTGATGCTACGAAGATAATCCGTAAATTTTTCATCTATTTTAAAGCGTATGGTCATTTGATTGAGCTCGCCCATGAGTATGCGTCTCATTGTTCTGGCGTTATAAGCTAAGTATTCAGACCCATTCATCACGCTAATAAGTGTTTCGAAAAACTTGGTAAAGAGTACATCGCCTGCATATACCGCGATGTCTTTGCCAAATTGTGCTTGGACCGTAATCGCACCACGACGCAAAGGTGAGTCATCGATAATGTCATCATGAATCAAAGTCGCCATGTGTAGCATCTCTAAAGAAGCGGCGATTTTTGTCATTTTTTCCTCATCGTGGTTGGGGTTTAATTCAGCAAATAGTAGACAAAGTGCTGGGCGCAACAACTTGCCACCAGAGCGCGCGAAGTCTACTAGTGTTTTTGAAATGATTTCGTTATTGATTGCTACATTTTCTTCCAAATATGAGCAAACAGCTTGGAGTTTATTTTGAATCGTGGGATAATTATTCCAGTAACTTGTCATGATAATTCCTCGCAAATTAATTTATAACTTTATTGTACCTTAAATTGCTTAGAATAGGAAATATCAAAGCTTAAAAAATTAAAGGAAGTGAAAATGTGTCTTTAAAAGTATTTTTGGAACTTGTAGAATTTAAAGCCAAAACTGCAAGTGTCTTACCGTTTTTTATAGGGCTTGCGTACAGTTATTATCATTATCATACATTGCATATTGGTTTGGTATTTATTTATTTTGTGGCGATGTTTTTATTTAACATGGCGGTGGATATTTTGGATAATTATAATGACTATCACCACGCCACTGATGTTCATGATTATAAGCACAAAACAAATATTATAGGTAGAGAAAATCTGTCATTGAAGTTAGTCTTTCGTATCATGATGAGCTTAATTATTATTTCGGCTTTGATGGGAATAGGTTTGTCAATGATTGTTGGTTGGCCGTTGTTGGTGATGGGGGTGTATTGCTATTTGGTCGGCATATTTTATTCATCAGGTCCGCGCCCATTATCAAGTTTACCTTTAGGCGAATTTTTCTCTGGCTTTACGATGGGCTTTATGATTTCACTCATTTGTGTTTATTTAAATGCTTATGATCAGTTTGTTTGGAATTTTAGCACCATCGGCTCGATTTTTCTGATTTCATTACCAAATACATTATGGATTGCTAATTTAATGCTGGCCAATAATATTTGCGATTTAGAAGAAGACGAGAAAAATAATCGTTACACCATTGTTCATTATCTTGGGAAACAGCACGCATTGAAAGTTTTTGTAAACATGAATCGCTTAGCTTATTTGTCTATTGTTGCGACAGTTGCTTTACATTTAGCGCCTGTGATGACTTTATTAAGTTTAGTAAGTCTACCTTTTGTTTGGCAGGAAACACAAAAATTACTCGCCGTTCAAGTGAAGAGTCAAACGTTTATTTGTGCGGTAAAAATTTTAGCAGTAGGTTCATTTGTTCATGTACTGAGTTTTACTTTAGGGATTTTATTACAATAATATAGTAAAAAAAGTCGCGGTTACGTTGAGGGTAATCGCGACTTTTTTAGATAGAATTTGGTTTTATGCTTAGGCTGCAAACCAGATTGTTAAGTTTGCTAAACCGTTTGCACCATAAGTAGCATCGCAGCTTTGGAAAGTTATCGCTGCACCTTGAGAAGTTAACAAATTAAAGGCATTTTCATCGTTAGCAACACCAGATAATACTTTAAATACTGTATAAGTTTGACCATCAATGGTAACTTTTGAACCTACGCCTAATTCACGAATAGTCCCGCCAGCCATTCCTGTACGTTCGATTAAGTAGTGGTTTGGCATTTCACTCCAACGATAGATATTACCATCTGCTGGAACATACCCTGATCCAGAGAACCAAGCGATTGGATAGTGGTGACCATTAAAGTTAAAACCACTTGTATCAACTTGAGGGGCAGGTGTTGTTTGAGCGGGTGCACTTTGTTGAGGAGCAGCGGCTTGATTGGTATTTGGTGTATTATTTACAGAAGTTGTTTCAGTTACTTCATCTGTTTGCGTTGTTGCAACATTTTGATTATCATTTGACGTTTGTTCTGTTGCAGTGTTTTGTACTTGGGATTTGGTTTCAGCAACTTTTTGACTAGCTTTTTGTTGTGCCTCTTTTTGTTTCTTAGTAGCAGTTTCTTGCGCTTTGGCTAATTTCTTTGTAACGGTCTTTGATTCACGAACATCATTAATCGTTTCACCTAAAGCATTTGCCTGTTGATCAAAGGCAACTAGTTTAGTATGTTCACTTGCTTGAGCTGCTGAATTTTGGACTTGTGGTGCTACAAATAGGCCGCCTGCAACTAATAATGTACCAACAACAGATAATTGAACGAATTTCTTTGATAATTTTTTCATAAATATCTCCCTCTATACTCTTACTTATTTACAATTATCCTCAATAATGCAAACTAACTATGTAAACATGTAAAGTTTACATATCATTTCTTCCCCTATAGTATCGGTTATTTCAATAAAAAAATCAAGAATTTTTCTAAATAATAACACTAAGAAAAACGCTATAAATAAACGTTTGTGTAGACGATTAGATAACTAGAAGTCGACAAAAATGAGTTTTGAGATGTTATGATTGGGTTTGCATATATGTTGACATATAGGGGTTGACAAGTTTGCATATGGATAAAAATGGTTTGGGTATGATTATCAAATGTAAAGCTGTAAAGGGGGAAATTAACAAACAAAAAAACTCGAAAGAATAAACTTTCGAGTTTTTTGATTTTGTATAGATGTTTTAGGTTAGATAGAATGAATCGCGATGAAGCAACCTTTATCGTAACGGTAACGAATTTCAGATAGTTCAAATGGACGACCATCGCTAAATGTTACAACTTGTTCGATTTCTAGGACTGGATCAAATAATTGGCAATCAAGATATTTTTGATCATATCTGTCAGACATATCTGCTTTAATCTTGCGGATAGCTGAACCAATTTCAAAACCAGTTTCATTTTCAATATATTGATATAAAGATTTCTCAAGGACTGCAGTGTTCAATTCTGGGAGTGCAACAACTGGAATGACCGTATATTCAATTCTGAATGGTTGACCATCAAGATAACGTACACGAATGATATCATATACACTGTCGATAGGGCGGATAGCTAGTTTTTCACATTCTTCATCTTCTGGATTGCGAACGTGGAAAGAGACAACTTTACTAGTTACAGTTTGGTTGACATTTACTTTTTGTGATAAACCTAGGCATTCATTTGAATTTGAATCTAGATTTGAATTTGTTTCGTCTAAAGTTTTGACGAAAGTACCAACACCTTTTTTAGAAGCGATATACCCTTCAAGTGTTAAAACATTTAAGGCTTTTTGAACCGTTACACGGCTAGTATCATAAAAGTTAGCCAATTCTGTTTGTTTTGGTAATTTCTCACCAGGTTTGAAAGTTCCGCGTTGAATTTTATTCATAATATCATTTGCAATTTTTCTATATCCACCAGTTTTTGTCATGATCCGCACGTCCTTTCCTCAAGATGTTTGCTAGATAAGTAAACTTTGTAAACTTCTATTTATTAAGACAGATAACAAAAGTAAGTTGTAAATATTTTAATATACTATGACAAATGTAGAGAGTGTTCTCAATTACGCAATTTTCTTTCTATGTATACAATATACTTTTTCCAAGCAAAAAGCAATTATCATGCATATGCTATGCTAACGTATAATTAATCATAACATAAGTAATGTTTAAGAAATGTAGTTATTTTAAAATGAGGTTTGTTTTCTGTTAACAATAACTGTTATATTTATAGAATGTATATTTTATTGTTTTAAAATAGTTATATATCAACGTTGTGTATGAATTCTATTCGTGTATAACTTTTTAAAATAACTTAAACACGAGTGTTGTCATAAGTTTAAACGATAGATTTTTTTCTTTTATATCATTTTGAATTGTAAAAGTGAACATAGTGAATGTTCTTTTTTTATGTATATGATAATGAATAAAATAATCCACAAAGAAAAATAAAAATGGGCTAGTTTTGAGTGGGGTAGGCTATAATAATACATTGATATCAACGTTTTTTTGCGGTTTTTTAAGATTTTTGAATTTTTCATTAAATGATTTTGTTGATTATGAGCATTTTTCACAAGGGTAAAACTATATTATATTTATAATTAATCTAAATAAAAACAAGTATAAATAAAATAAAGCATTCTATTTTGTTGCATGCTAGAAAAAAGTTTACATACAGGACAAAACTAGCTAGTAGATTCACAAGCTATAAAAATAGATTATAATAGGTATAGTTTACAGAAAGTAGGAAATTGATTAATGGATAAGGAGTTCAGCTTAAAAAGACTATTTTGGTCTACATTTACTTTGAGTGCTTTTACCTTTGGTGGTGGGTATGTCATCGTCATGCTAATGAAGCAAAGATTTGTTCAAAAATATGGTTGGTTAACTGAAAATGAGATGCTTGATTTTGTGGCGATTGCTCAAAGTGCGCCGGGAGCTATGGCAATTAATGGTGCAATCTTGGTAGGTTGCAAGCTAGCCGGAGTAATTGGGGTATTGGTAACGGTAATAGCTACTGTTTTACCGCCGCTAGGAATTATCACGATTTTAGCCTATCTTTACAATGTATTTATCAAAATTGTTTGGGTTCAATATTTACTTTCTGGTATGCAAGTAGCTGTGGGGGCTTTAATTTTACAAGTCGTTTTGGATATGTTACTACCTATTGTTAGGAATAAAAAAGGAACTGCGATTTTGATTTTTTTATTGGTGCTTGGTGCAAGTCTTTTGTTCAATGTTAGTTCGGTTTATTTGATTTTGGCTTGTTTGGCTTATGGTATCATTCAAACATTGCGTGGGGTGAGTCAATGATCTATCTACAATTATGGTGGAGTTTTGTCAAAATCGGACTATTGAGTTTTGGTGGTGGATATGCAGCCTTGCCTTTGATTCAGCAAGAAGTTTATGCCCATCATTGGCTTCAGACGACCGAACTAAATCATTTAATTACTTTATCACAAATGACACCTGGTCCAATCGCGATTAATGCGGCGACTTTTGTGGGCGTTAAAAGTGCTGGAATTACCGGGGCGATTGTGGCAACGCTAGGATGTGTAACGCCCTCTTGTATCATTGTAAGTATCATTGCCTACTATTATATGCGTTATCAAAATTTAAC